>DAICZL010000125.1 GCA_027311165.1 bacterium | reverse complement strand
GCCGTGCTGATACGGGCTCATCGTGCCGGTGCCGACGAACTGACCTGGCGCGTGGGCTATCGTTCTGTGCCGCTGCGCCTGTATACTGGTCGCCCATGACGCGGTACGTGTTCATCACCGGCGGCGTGGTTTCCTCTCTCGGCAAGGGTATCGCCTCGGCGGCGCTGGGCGCGCTGCTGCAGGCGCGCGGCTATGCGGTGCGGCTGCGCAAGCTCGATCCGTATCTGAACGTCGACCCCGGCACGATGAGCCCGTATCAGCACGGCGAGGTGTTCGTCACCGATGACGGGGCGGAGACCGATCTCGATCTCGGCCATTACGAGCGTTTCACCGGGGTGCCCGCCACCCGCGCCGACAACGCCACCACCGGGCGCATCTATTCGGAGGTGATCGCCAAGGAGCGGCGGGGCGATTATCTCGGCGCCACCGTGCAGGTGATCCCCCACATCACCGATGCCATCAAGGAGGCGATCCTGCGCGACAGCGCGGGGCTCGATTTCGTGCTGATCGAGATCGGCGGCACCGTGGGCGACATCGAGAGCCTGCCGTTCCTGGAGGCGATCCGCCAGCTCGGCAACGAGCTCGGCCCTGAGCAGGCGATGTTCGTGCACCTGACCCTGGTGCCGTGGATCCCCTCCGCCGGCGAGCTCAAGACCAAGCCGACGCAGCATTCGGTGAAGGAGCTGCTGAATGTCGGCATCCAGCCGCAGATGCTGCTGTGCCGCTGCGACCGGCCGATCCCGGAGAACGAGCGGCGCAAGATCGCGCTGTTCTGCAATGTCCGCCCCGAGGCGGTGATCGCCGCGCTCGATGTCGATACCATCTACGCCGTGCCGATCAGCTATCACGAGGAGGGCATGGACCGCGAGGTGCTGCGCCATTTCCACCTGCCGGCCGAGCCGGAGCCCGATCTGTCGCGCTGGCAGCGTATCGTCGCCTCGGTGCGCGCGCCCGAGGGCGAGGTGCGGATCGCGGTGGTGGGCAAGTACACGAACCTGCTCGACAGCTATAAATCGCTCGCCGAGGCGCTGGCCCATGGCGGCATCGCCAACCGCGTGCGGGTGCATCTGGACTGGGTGGACAGCCAGATTTTCGAGCAGCCCAATACCGTGGCGCGGCTGGAAGGCGTGCACGGCATCCTGGTGCCGGGCGGCTTCGGCGAGCGCGGCACCGAGGGCAAGATCGAGGCGGTGCGCTTTGCCCGCGAGCGCGCCGTGCCGTTCCTGGGCATCTGCTTCGGCATGCAGATGGCGGTGATCGAATGCGCGCGGAATCTGGCCGGGATGGGGGATGCCTCCAGCACCGAATTCGGCCCGACCGACACCCCGGTGGTGGGCCTGCTCACCGAATGGGCGCGCGGCAATGAGGTGGAGCGGCGCGAGGCGGGCGGCGATCTGGGCGGCACGATGCGGCTGGGCGCCTATCCGGCGGTGCTGGCAGCGGGCTCGCTGGTGTCCGGCATCTATCACGATGCTGCGCGGATCGAGGAGCGCCATCGCCACCGCTACGAGGTGAACGTGCATCTGCGCGACCGGCTGGAGGCGACCGGGCTGCGTTTCTCGGGGATGTCGCCGGACGGGATCCTGCCCGAGATCATCGAATTGCCGAACCATCCCTGGTTCGTCGGCGTGCAGTACCATCCCGAGCTGAAATCCAAGCCGTTCGCGCCGCATCCGCTGTTCGCCAGTTTCATCGGGGCGGCGGTGCGCCAGGCGCGGCTGGTCTGACCGGCGGAAGGCCAGGGGCTTCGCCTCTGGACCCCACTCAGGGCAAGCCCTTAGAACCCCCTAGCTGGGGGTACCCCCCAAGGAATGCGGGTCTGGGGGCGCCTGCCCCCAGCGGGTCGAGGGCAGAGCCCTCGCCTTGCTTTTTCTTCCGCAGTCTCAGGGCCGAGGAACGCAATGCGTACAGTCCAGGTCGGTCAAATCGCGATCAGCAACGACCTGCCCTTCGTGCTGATCGCCGGTCCCTGCCAGATCGAAAGCCGGGCCCATGCCTTTGAGGTGGCGGACGAGCTCGCCGCGATCTCGCGCGAGACCGGCGTTCCGGTGATCTACAAGAGCAGCTACGACAAGGCCAACCGCACCAGCGCCGGCGCCGCGCGCGGCATCGGCATGGCGCAGGGCCTGGAGATCCTGGCCGCGGTGCGCGAACGCACCGGGCTTGCCGTGCTGACCGATGTGCATCTGCCGGACCACTGCGCGCCGGTGGCCGCGGCGGTGGATGTGCTGCAGATCCCCGCCTTCCTGTGCCGGCAGACCGATCTGCTGCTGGCCGCCGGCGAGACCGGGCGGGCGATCAACGTCAAGAAGGGCCAGTTCCTGGCGCCCTGGGACATGGCCAACGTGGTGGCCAAGATCGAGAGCACCGGCAACCGCGACATCCTGCTGTGCGAGCGCGGCGTGAGCTTCGGCTACAACACGCTGGTCTCCGACCTGCGGGCGCTGCCGATCATGGCGCGCACCGGCTGTCCGGTGGTGTTCGACGCGACGCATTCGGTGCAGCAGCCTGGCGGGCAGGGCAGCTCATCGGGCGGGCAGCGGGAATTCGCCCCGGTGCTGGCGCGCGCGGCGCTGGCGGTGGGGGTTGCCGCTGTGTTCATCGAGACCGATCCCGACCCCGATCGCGCGCCGAGCGATGGGCCGAACATGATCCCGCTCGTCGAGATGGGGGCGCTGGTGGCCCGCCTCGCGGCGTTCGACCGGCTGGCCAAAGCGGTTGCCCCCGCGCCGGCGGGTCCGGGCTAGGGCCGCATTCAGACAGTCAAATCCTCTGGCTTTGACTGTTTGAAAGCGACGCGGGTCTATCGATGACGGGTGGCTGCGACCCGCTCGGACCTCAACGGGTCGCGGCACCAAAGCGGTCGCCGATCCGATCGACGATCGGCCACCGCTGTCGCGCTTGGTTTTGCCGAGCACCTTCATCCGATCCGATGATCCCATCTGATCGGATCCTGCTCTGGAGCAATATCGCATCAGGTTGACTTCAACAGCGATAAAATTGCTCGACAAAACAAAGATCTAGACCGCGATGGGACCGCAGATCCGATTCAGCCGGTTCCGATCGCCCGCTAGGGTCTGGCCGGTGCCGCCGCGGCCGCCGGGGGTGGCAGAGCATAGGCCTGAACCAGATTGCTTGGTCCCCGGCAGGTGGTGAGGACCATGCCGTTCACCACGATCGGACCAGATTCGTTCACCTCCGCATAGACGCATCTGGAGCCTTCATTGGCCTGCCACAGCACCTGGCCGGCGGCATAGCCGGTCCCGGCGCTGGTGGCGATGGCGTAGATCGCCACCGGCTTGCCGGCGGCGGTGACGAAGGCCAGGCCGTTGGCAATCGTGGGCGAGGACAGATTGCCGGTGGAGAAGGGCTGGCCGTTGATCTGCTGGGTGGTCTGCCAGGCGACGCTGAGCACCGGGTTTGCGCAGCCCGCGGAAATCTGCAGCGCCGTGACGGTATGGGCATAGGGCGCCGGGCCGCTGGTCGGGGTCGAGACGATCACCAGCTGGTCCACCGGATCCCACGCGATCTGGCCGATGAAATCCTTGGGCGGCTGGCCCATCTGCGAAGATTGCAGCACCGTCAGGCTGCCATCGGGGTTGATCTGTTCGAGCACGAGCATCCCCATCTTGTTCTGCGCGGCAAGCAGCTTCAGCGGGCAAGACGCGGGCTGGAACACCACCGGGGTGGTGCTGAAATCATTATTGCCCGGCGGCACGGCGGGGGCGGCATAGCCCACCGTGGTGGTGAGGTCGGGGCTGAGATCGACCACGTATTCCGAGTAGAGCGGCTGGTTGAGGTTCGGCGCGTTGCCGGTCGCGACATAGACCCCGCCCACGGCCGCGGTCGGATCGACCGCAGCGCCACCGGAACCCCAGATGCCGCCGCCATTGGCGTGTCCCGCAGGGGGGGCCGCCGTGCCCGACAGCGCATACCAGGTGCCGGAGACGGCGGCGGCGGCGGTGTCGATGCGCACCATGCGGCCGAACCAGGGTGCCTGGTCGCAGGTGCTGCCGGTGCCGACATAGAGCTGGCCGTTGACGACGTTCACCCCGTCATGGATCGCGCCGTCGATCTTCGGCGGATGCGGCATCGGCAGCATCACCGGCCAGCCGGCGAGCTCCGCGCCCGAGGCGAGGTCGAGCGCGTGGACCATGCCGTTGGCCGCGACATAGACCGCCCCGTTCCCGCCATTGGCGCCGCGGTCCACCGCCGCGGTGGCGCGCAGGCCGAGCGTGGTCGGCACGTTGTGGCAGCCGGCCACGACCGCGGTGCCGATCGCATTGTACCAGACCACGGTGCCGCCGGGCGCCGCGCTGTTGGCATCGAGCGCGTAGAACACGCCGTTATTGTCGCCGATCAGCACCAGATCGGTCGGCGTGCCGGCCACCGGCACCCCCTGCGCCAGGATCGGCTGGCCGTCCATCGTGGCGCTGGCGCTGGTCCAGCTCGGGTTGATGTTGGCGATCTCGAACGCGCCGGGGTCGAACGCCCAGGCGAGCTTCAGCCCGGACACGGTCGAGGGGCCCAGTATCGTTTCGTTGGGATTGTAGCCGGACCGGTAGCTGTCGAACCCGTAGGTCGGCCAGTCGACTTTCTGGGCCTGCGCACGCGGCGCGGGCACAAGGATCAGGCCCGCCAGCAGCCAGGCGGTCAGGCGAAGGATCGGCATCTCGTGGCTCCGTCGGCTTTCGGAAGCGAACGTCGGGCCATCAACCGGAGTGGTTGAGGCTCGATGGAGAGCACGAGGATGCCGGCTCATCTGTTAATAAAAGCTAACGGATTGCCGTCCCGCGTGATGATGATCGAACGATGATCAAGATCGCGAGAGACCGGGCGCACCGCGGCGTTCCGCCGGGACGGCTTCCCGCCGCCGGGTCAAGGTGTTAGGCAGCATGTCTCGGTCATCGCCCGGGGGGCGGACAGTCATTGAGGGGACGGAGATGAGCGCCATCGCCGATATCGTCGGGCGGGAAATCCTCGACAGCCGCGGCAACCCCACGATCGAGGTAGATGTCGTGCTCGACAGCGGCGTGATCGGCCGCGCCGCGGTGCCCTCCGGCGCCTCGACCGGCGCGCATGAGGCGGTGGAACTGCGCGACGGCGACAAGGCCCGCTACGGCGGCAAGGGCGTGATCAAGGCGATCGGCCATGTCGAGGGCGAGATCTTCGATGCGATCGGGGGCATGGACCCGACCGGCCAGGTGAAGATCGACGAGATCCTGATCGATCTCGACGGCACGCCGAACAAGGCGCGGCTCGGCGCCAATGCCATCCTCGCGGTCTCGCTGGCCACCGCCAAGGCGGCCGCGGCCGAACTCGGCCAGCCGCTGTACCGCTATGTCGGCGGGGTCTATGCCCGCACCCTGCCGGTGCCGATGATGAACATCGTCAATGGCGGCAAGCACGCCGACAACCCGATCGACATCCAGGAATTCATGGTCCAGCCGGTCGCCGCCGGCAGCATCGCCGAGGCGGTGCGGATGGGCGCCGAGATCTTCGCCGCGCTGAAGCGCGCCCTGCATGATGCCGGTCACAACACCAATGTCGGCGACGAGGGCGGCTTCGCGCCCAATATCGGCTCGGCCGACGAGGCGCTCGCCTTCATCAGCCGCGCCTGCGAGAAGGCCGGCTACACCCCGGGCGAGGATGTCTGCTTCGCGATCGACTGCGCCGCGACCGAGTTCTACACGGACGGCGTCTATGACCTGGCCGGCGAGGGCAAGCGGTTCGATGCCGCCGGCATGGTGGGCTACCTGGCCGACCTGGCGGCGCGCTATCCCATCGTCTCGATCGAGGATGGCTGCGCCGAGGATGACTGGGCGGGCTGGAAGCTGCTGACCGACACGCTCGGGGACAAGATCCAGATCGTCGGGGACGACCTGTTCGTGACCAATCCCGAGCGCCTGCGCCGCGGCATCGCCGAGGGCAGCGCCAATGCGATCCTGGTGAAGGTGAACCATATCGGCACGCTGTCGGAAACGCTGGAAGCGGTCGAACTGGCGCACCGGGCCGGCTTCGCCGCGGTGATGAGCCACCGTTCCGGCGAGACCGAGGATGCCACCATCGCCGATCTGGCGGTCGCCACCAATTGCGGCCAGATCAAGACCGGCAGTCTGGCGCGCAGCGACCGCACCGCGAAATACAACCAGCTGATCCGGATCGAGTCGGAACTGGGACCGGCCGCGCGGTTTGCCGGGCGATCCATCCTGCGGCGCTGAGGGCTGGGTGGGTTGGCGGCAGGGCCCCAGCCTCCGGGACAGGTCGGGGAACCCGCCAGCCCATCGGATCACGGGGCCAGGCGCCTCGCCTGCGACCCTGCGGTTCCCTCCACGATCCGGGCAGTGCTAGGATTTTCGGGCCGAATCCGGGTGCCGGGATGCGGAGGAGTGCGCTATGGCGATCGGACGTGATTTGAAGCGGCGTGCGCGCGGGGCGATCGCGCCGTCGGTGTTCCTGTTGCTGGTCGGGTATTTCTGCTGGAACGCGGTGCAGGGCGATCGGGGTCTGCACGCCTATGCCCAGCTTCAGCTGGAACTGACGGCGGCGCGCAACGACCTCGCCCATGCCGAAGCCGATCGCGACGCGTGGGAAGCCCGCATCGCCGGGCTGCGCAGCAATCATCTGGATCCCGATACGCTCGATGAACGGGCGCGGGCGATGCTGAACCTCGCCGATCCGGCGGATATCGTGGTGCTGTACAAGCCGGATCACCGGCTTTATTAGGGCGATATCGCGTCGGGTTGACTACGACCGCGATAGAACCGCTCGCCTGAACGATGGGCTGGAGCGCGAGCGGACCGCGGCGGCGAATGAAACCGGTTCCGATCGCGCTGTGGGGCCTGCGCAGGCTGGCCGACGTTTTCGTCCGACCGCTTCCGCCCCGCCGCCTATCCGATCCCGTCACGAGCGTGGCCGATCGGTGCCAGGGTTTTCTGCCTCGCGCCAGCCGGCGCCAGGGCAGGCGCGGAGCCGGCGATCCGGCCGGTGCGCCCCCCGATCCTGGTTGTGAGAAGCCGCGGGTTTGCACCCCGCGCCAGTTCCGCTATCTCTCCCACCCCACTTGCCGAGTTCCCCGCCGCAGATGTCCGACACCGCCCCCAGCCTCGCCGCAGCCGAGACCGAACTCGCTGCGCGGCGCGCCGAGCTCGACCGGCTGGACGACGCCCTGCACGATCTGCTGATGCGCCGTGCCGAGGTGGTGGGCGAGATCGGCGCGCTGGGCGCCAAGGGGGCGGTGAAGCTGCGCCCGGGGCGGGAAGCGAGCATCCTGCGCCGCCTGCTCGGCCGCCATCAGGGCAGCCTCCCCCGCCAGGCCGTGGTGCGGCTCTGGCGCGAGCTGTTCGCCGCCACCACCGCGATGCAGGGCCCGCTGGTGATCGCCGTGTGCGAGACCGATGCCACTGCCGGCTTCACCCAGGCCGCGCGCGAGCATTTCGGCGCGCTGACGCCGCTGCGCATCCACGGCAGCCCGGCCCAGGCGATCCAGGATGTCAGCACCGGCGCCGCCACCGCCGCGGTGCTGCCGATGCCGTCGGAGACCGAGCCCCAGACGGCCGCATGGTGGACCGCCCTGCTGCACAAGGACGATCCGCGCATCCATGTCGTCGCCCGCCTGCCGTTCTGGACGCCGCGTCCGGAAGGCGCGCCGCGGGCCCATGCGCTGGTGGTCGCCGCCATCGCGCCGGATGCCACCCTGCGCTACCGCTCGCTGCTGGGGCTCGAGGTCGGCGCCGAGATCAGCCGCGCCAGGCTGGCGACGGCGCTCACCGCCGCCGGCCTTGCCCCGGACACGATCGTGCTGCGCCGCCATCCCTCCCAGCCGGTGGCCCAGGCCCTGGTGGAGGTCGATGGCCACGTGTCCGACGATGATCCCCGCCTGGCCGCGCTGGGGGCCCCCAGCCTGGTCGCACTTGAACGTCGCCCGGTGGTGCTGGGCGCCTACGCCGTTCCCGAAGGCAGCCCATGAGCCCGTCTCCGCGTCCCGAAATCCTCCAAATCTCGCCCTATATCGGCGGCGAGAGCGCGCTCGCCGGCGTCAACCGGGTGGTGAAGCTGTCCTCCAACGAGGGCGCCTTCGGCACCCCGCCGGGCGCCAGGGCGGCCTATCTGGCCGCGGCGGAGGACCTGCATCGCTACCCCGATGGCGGCGCGACGGCGCTCCGCCGGGCGATCGGGCGGCGCTTCGGGCTCGATCCCGGGCGCATCGTCTGCGGCGCGGGCTCGGATGACCTGATCTATTTGCTGTGCCTCGCCTATGGCGGGCCGGGCACCGAGCTGATCATGACCGCGCACGGATTCTCGGTCTACGCCATCGCCGGCGCCTTTGCCGGCAGCCGCGTGATCAAGACGCCGGAACGCGACCTGACTGCGGATGTGGACGCGATGCTGGCCGCGGTCTCGCCGGCGACGCGGCTGGTGTTCCTGGCCAATCCGAACAACCCCACTGGCAGCCTGCTGCCGGCGGCCGAGATCGCCCGCCTGCGCGCCGGCCTGCCGGAGGAGGTGCTGCTGGTGCTGGACGCGGCCTATGCCGAATATGTGGACCGGGCGGATTACGAGGCGGGTGCGGCGCTGGTGGACGCGGCGGCCAACACGGTGATGACCCGCACCTTCAGCAAGATCTTCGGCCTGGGCGGCCTGCGGCTGGGCTGGTGCTACGCACCGCCCGCGGTGGTGGACGTGCTGAACCGCGTGCGCATGCCCTTCAACGTGAACGCCGCGGTGCAGGCGGCCGGCATCGCCGCCCTGGCCGAGCCGGGCTGGGTGGAGCAGGGCCGTGCCCACAACACCGCATACCGCGCGAAGCTCGCCGCCGTGCTGACCGAAGCCGGCATCAGGGTCTGGCCGAGCGAGGGCAATTTCGTGCTGGCCGATTTCGCCACCGAAACCCGTGCGGTCGCGGCGGATGGCTTCCTGCGCGGCCGCGGAGTGATCGTGCGGGGAATGAAGAGCTACGCCCTGCCGCACTGCCTGCGCATCACCGTGGGCACCGCCGAGGAGGTGGCGATCGTCGGCGAAGCCCTGGCGGCCTTCATGGCCGGGGATCGCGCCGATCATGGCTGAGCCGCTGTTCCGCCGGCTGGCGCTGATCGGCATCGGCCATATCGGCAGCTCGGTCGCCCGGATCGCCCGCGAGGGTGGCGAGATCGCCGCCGAGGTGGTGGCCAGCGCGCGCACCCAGAAGACGCTGGACCGCGTCATGGAACTGGGCATCGCCGACCGGGTGGAGCGCGACCCCGGGCGCGCGGTGGCGGGGGCGGACTGCGTGATGCTGTGCGCGCCGGTCGGCACCTATGCCGATCTGGCCGCCGCCATTGCCCCGCATCTGGCCCCCGGCGCGATCCTGACCGATGTGGGATCCACCAAGCAGTCGGTGATCCGCGACGTGGGTCCGCTGGTGCCGGAGGGGGTGCATTTCGTCCCCGCCCATCCGCTGGCCGGCACCGAATATTCGGGGCCGGATTCCGGCTTCGTCAGCCTGTTCCGCGACCGCTGGTGCCTGCTCACCCCGCCGCCGGGCACCGATGAGGACGCGGTGGAGCGCATCGCCGAATTATGGCGCCGCTGCGGGGCGATGATCGAGCGCATGGAGCCCAACCACCACGACCGGGTGCTGGCGATCGTGAGCCATCTGCCGCATCTGATCGCCTTCACGATCTGCGGCACCGCCGATGATCTGGCCGATGAAAGCCGCGGCCAGGTGCTGAAATTCGCCGCCAGCGGGTTCCGCGACTTCACCCGCATCGCCGCGTCCGACCCGGTGATGTGGCGGGACATCTTCCTCAACAACCGCGAGGCGCTGCTGGAGATGCTGGCGCGGTTCCTGGAGGACGCGCAGGCGATGGCGCGCGCGGTGCGCTGGGGGGATGAGCGCTATATCGAGGACAAGGTGGAGCGCGGGCGCAAGATCCGGCGCAGCCTGATCGAGCTGCGCCAGGCTTAGGCAAGACCCTTGTCTCGGGGGAGTTTCCCCCGCGGGAAGCGGGATTGGGGCAAAAGCCACCTCCGATCAGATGCCATCACCTGATCGGATAAACTTGCACGGTAAGACAACGGGCAAGAGCGATGGCCGATCGTCCATGAGATCGGCTACCGCTCCAGCGCACTAGCGCTTCAGGTCCACTGCAACCGCTTTTCCTACGCTCGCGCCGGCACCGACCGTACCGGTCGCCGCATGGACCGGGCCATGCCCCAGATGGCGAGTACCGTCGTGAGATAGACCAGCAGCTGCAACCCGCTCGGCTGGTCGGTATAGCCTACCAACGTATGCAGCATGCGCCCGGTGATGCTGGACTCCGCCAGCAGCCCGGCGGTGTTCCACAACGGCTGGTCGAGCACCCCGGCAAATCCCGCCTGTTGCAGGAACGCGACCGCCTGGCTGGCCATGCCCGCTGCGAGCAGAGTGATCAGCCAGCTGGTGGTGGACAGCAGCCGCCCGGCCGGGATGGCGAGCAGGCCGCGATAGGTCAACACCGTGATCGCCGCCCCGCCGGCGATGCCGATCGCCCCGCCGGCCATCATCGCGCCGACCGAGCTGCCATCGGCGGCGGCGACGCCGTAGAGGAACAGCACCACCTCCGAGCCCTCGCGCAGGACGGCAAGGCCGACCACCAGGCCGAGTGCTGCGAGCGGGCGCGCGCCGGTGCTGACCGCGGCCCCCAGTTCGCGCATCTCGCGGGCGATTTCGCGCCCGTGGCTGGCCATCCAGATATTATGCCAGGCCAGCATCACCACGGCCGAGACGAGGATCGAGGCCTGGAACAGTTCCTGCCCGGAGCCCTGGAACAGGCCCGCGATCTGGCCGGCGAAGGCCGCCACCAGGCAGGCCCCCAGCACGCCGGCGCCGATGCCGGTCGCGATCACCCGCCCGCGCCCGGGGATGCCGCGCGTGGCGGCGAGCACGATGCCGACGATCAGGCCGGCCTCGATGATCTCGCGGAAGACGATCAGGGCGGCGGCGATCATGGCGGGGTTCCTTGTGCGACGGCGATCATGACGTGGCGGCGGGCGGAGCGGAAGTCACGGCGTGAAGCGCGCGTCGAAATGAGAAGCATTCGCATTTGAAGGTAGCGAATGTGGCGAGGCATGGCAATCATCCCCCCGCCCGGGCGCGCCGGTCATGGGAGACGGCACATTCGATATGGGCGTTCCGGCGGCCGCGCCAACGGGCGGATCGGGGGGCTGCCCGGCGTGGAGCGGATGATCGGGCCGCCATGGCGGCCCCTCGGCGGTGGATCATCCGCCCGAGCGTATCGCCGGCCTGTCCCCGGCGCGCGGAGGCGGCTTTCAGTCCCCTTGTCCCCGCCGCCGGCCACCGATCAGCAAGGGGCACGCATCACCCCCTCGAAGAAGGCCGCGAGCGCCTCGCAGGCATCGAGTGGCAGGACATGGGCGACATACTGGTCGGGCCGGACCACAACGATGCTGCCCTGGCGGCGATCGATCCCGCGCAGGTCGAAAATGTTCCTGCCCGGTCTACGGGCGGGACAGAACATCTTCTCGTAGTCGCGCAGGCCGAGGCGGCCCTTGGCCGGCAGGAGCAGTGCCGGCATGGCGGTCGGATCGAGATCGTGGTGGTGCTGCTGGAAGATCGCCCGCAGGTCGATGACCGAATCGATATCGGCGCCCGGCGGCGTGAAGCGGCGGATCGGCGAGCGGTGCGGGTCGTCGAGAAACGCGCACAGGCCGTGCACGCGCGAGGAGTGCGCCTGCGGGTCCTCATCGGATGCGAAGACATAGACCCGCCAGCGCCCATCGGCGGTCGCGGCGTGGCCGAGCTCGAGCGGGCGTGCATCGGCCAGGCGGGTGACGGGCGCCGAATGGAAGCGCCGGCCGATCGGATAGCCCGTGGCGAGGGACTGCCAGGTTGGCTCGCCGCAGATGATCGATGGCTGATACCGGGTCTCGGTACCGGCGGTGAAACGGAGCTGCTGGGCGAGATAGTGTTGCAGCTCGGCGGGATCGACGCCGGTACTGGCGGGATCGGACGGGTCTTTCGGCGGCGCGCTGAACATCGCCGCCAGCCTGCGGTCGAAGTCGATCAATTCATGGGCGATCGCCCGACGCTCGTCGGAATAGGTCCGCAGCAGCGCGGGCTTCGCCCGGCCAAGCAGCACGGAGGCGAGCTTCCATCCGAGATTGAAGCCGTCCTGCATGGAGACGTTCATGCCTTGCCCGGCCTTGGGGCTATGAGTATGGCACGCATCGCCGGCGATGAAGACCCGCGGCGTGACACCCGACATCGGGTCGAGCGGGGCATCGTCGAAGCGATCGCACAGACGCTGCCCGATCTCGTAGACGGACCACCAGGGGATTTCCTTCACCTCGAGCCGGTAGGGATGAAAGATGCGCTGAGCGGCCGCAACGAGGTGCTCAGGCGTGACATTGAGGCTGCCGACCCGTTCGTTCTCTGCCAGCCGGTCGAGCTCGATATAGAGGCGGAACATGTAGCCGCCCTCCCGCGGGATGATCAGGGCGCTGCCTTCCCGTGCCGACTGGATTGCGGTTTTCAGCCGGATATCCGGAAAATCCGTGATCGCGAGCACATCCATCACGCCCCATGCCTGGTTGGCGCTGTCGCCGTGCAGCGCGAACCCCAGGGCCCGGCGCACCGCGCTGCGCGCCCCGTCGCAGCCGACGACGTAGCGCGCCTTGAGGGTTTCCACCTCGCCCGCATGGCCGGGATCGAGCCGTTCGAGCCGCACCGTGACCGGCGCGGCGGGATCGGCCTCGGGGATCAGCAGCCCGCACAGGCGGCGATGATACTCCGGCTCCAGGCGCGTTGGCGCATTGCCCATGACGTCGAGAAAAAAATCATGCACCCGGGCCTGGTTGAGGATGACATGGGGAAGCTCGGACAGCCCGTCCTCCACGTCCTGGATGCGGCTGCTGCGGACAATGTTTCCGCGGTGGGCGTCGTCGGGCTTCCAGAAGGCGAATTCCTCGACCCGGTAGGCCTCTTTCAGGACACGGTCGGCAAAGCCGAAAGCCGTGAACATCTCCATCGTGCGACAGGCGATGCCGTCGGCCTGCCCGATCAGGAGACGACCCGGCTTCTGCTCGACGATCCGGGTGGAGATGTCGGGGAACGCCGCGAGTTGCGCCGCGAGGGTCAGGCCGGTCGGCCCGCATCCGACGATCAGCACGTCGATCTCTGCGGGCAGGCTGCCGGCCGGGCGTCCTTCCCGCCGTCGCGGGTCCGCCTCCGCGACAGCGGGATCCCCGGGGCGAAAGCCGTTCAGATGGAACTGCATCGATCCCGCGCCTTCTGCGACCGCCCGGTCCCCATGGGCCGGCGTCTCTGCGGAGATCCTGACCCGGAGCGGGCGGGATTGCCATCGATTCCGCGCCGGCCAGACGGTGCGGTGGCCCAGGCTACCGCTTGCCGCCGCGCAGTTTGCGATCCGACCCCGGATCATCGCCGGCCACCTTGAGCGGTGAACGGTGGATGGATTTGACATCGCTTCGCGGGCGCCCCGAGGCCGCTGCGATCTCGCGGTCCTGCGCCTCGACGATGCCCCGTGCGGGCTCGTCCCCATCGAGGCCGGTCAGCGCGCTGGCCGCGACCTTGCGGTTCGAACTGCGGGTCCCGTCCTGGTAGACGACATCGAACATCACGAAGCTGGTCGAAGCCCGGCTTTTCATCGCCATCGCGGCTACTCCTTCGCGCCCTGGACCGGCTCCTGGCTCGGCTCCGGCCCGGTCGGCTCGCTCGCCTTGCGGAGCGCGGCCTGTTCCTTGCGCTCCTGCAGTTTCATTTCCTTGGCCGCCTTCTTGGCCCGGTCTCGCTCGGCACGCTGGTGGTTGTAATTCGGCTTGGAGGGCATGGTGGATGGTTCCGACACTGTCTGGGTTGATATGGCGGTTATGGAGTGGGAATGCGACCACGGGAACCGGGTGGCATCGCAGATCGCCCATGTCGGAGGCGTCTGCGCCGCGGCGGCATCGCGCGGGCGGGTCGGTGCGGGCGCTGGCTTGCCGTCGCGGCCCCGGCCGCTTCGCCCGTGGTCCCGCGCGCCGGCGGCAATCCTGGCGGGCGCGGCAAGGCCCCGACAACCGGGGGCGCCCGTCTCATCTGCCCCCCCGCGTCGCCCGCGCCAATGCCGGCACCAGCAGCAGCGCCGACCCGCTCAGCACGGCCATCAACAGGAACACCTTTCCGCCGATCATCCCGTACAGCGCGCCGGCCACGGCCAGCAGGATCCCCGTGGGCCCGGAGGTTCCGAGCGCCGTATGCAGCGTCTGCCCGGTTGCCGCCCGCTCCGCCGGCACGAACCGTGCCAGCAGCCGCATCGCCGACAGGTGCTGCAACGCGAAGGTTGCAGCGTGCAACAGCTGTACCGCGGCCAGCGCCGGCAGGGCGGTGGCGAAGGCGGTCACGCTCCAACGCAGGATCGACGCTGCGGCGGCGATGCCGGTCAGCCAGGGCGGCCCCAGCCGGTCCGCCAGCCTGCCGCCCCACAGGAACAGGCCGATCTCGGCCACGATCCCCTCCGCGATCAGCAGCCCGATCGCGGTATCCGACAGCCCGGCCGCCCGCCAGAGCAGCGGGGCGAAGCCATAATAGGCGGCGTGGCTGCCCTGGATCAGGGCGCTGCTGGCGAGCGCCAGGCGGAACTGCGGCCGGGCCAGCAGCCCGAGTGCGCCGGCCAGGCGGGCGCGCGAGCCGGCGGCCATCTCGGGTTCGGGCAGCCGCGTGCCCAGCAGAGCGGCCAGGCCATAGCCGCCGGCCAGCAGCCAGGGCACGATCCGCGCCCCCATCGCGCCCACCAGCGGCCCCGCCGCCGCGGTCGCCGCCATGTAGCTGGCCGAGCCCAGCGCCCGCACCCGCCCATAATCCAGCCGCCCGGCGGCCGCGAGCGCCAGGCTCAGCGCGTCGGTCAGTGGCGACAGCGCGGTGGCGGCGACACCGTGCAGCACCGCCACCAGCAGGATCGGCGTATAGCCATGCGCGGGCACAAAGAGCGCAGCACCGGCCGCGGCGATGGCGGCGGCGGTGACCAGAGGTGCCCGGCGGGTCGCGCTGCGGTCGGAAAGCGCGCCCCAGGCCGGCACCGCCAGCACCCGCAGCCCCGAGGCCGTGCCCATGATCGCGCCGATCGCCGCCGCCGACAGACCGCGATCGGCATACCACAGCGGCATGAAGGCGACGCTGACGCCGGCGGCGGCGAAGAAGGCGCCCAGGAACACTGCGACGCGGGGGCCGTCTATGTCGGGGTCTCCGCGCGAAGAGGCCAGGGCTCTGCCCTGGACCCGCCAGGGACCTGAG
>DAICZL010000006.1 GCA_027311165.1 bacterium | reverse complement strand
GCTGAGCAGTCTGGCCAGGAACAGCGACAGCCATCCTCGCGATTCCATATCGATGATCCTTCCCGAGGCTCTGGCGTCGTCACTTGTGCAGTTTCGACATATTCAAAACATTCGGCTTTGAATACGTCAAAGCGGCTCCGGTCTGGTCATGACGGCAGTGTCGACGCGATCAGCCTGGATGGGCTGAGCGCGTCGCTGCGCTGCGCCCGCGCCCGGACCGGTTGCCACCATCCCGCACCAAACCGGCCAAGATACTGTACTTTACCGGCAGACTGATGGGGCCCCAAGACCAGAAGCCGTGAAATTCCGGCCCGCCCGGGTCTCGCATCATCAAATCCCGTGCGCCGGTCAGGAGCAGGTCTGTCAGGGGTTAGCGGTGCAACCGGTGATAGTCGCGGTTCGGCATCATCTCGGTCGCCGAGGCCATCCGGTTGGACAGGTTGAAGAAGGCCACCGTCTCCGACAGGTCGAAGACGTCGGCCTGGCTCAGGCCCTGGTCGCGCAGCGCCGCGCGATCCGCCTCATCGACCAGATGCGGCGTGGTGGTGAGCTTCCAGGCGAAATCCAGCATCGCCCGCTGGCGTTCCGGCAGGGCCGCCATCCGGTAGTTCAGCGCCATCATCTCGCCGAGTTCCGCATCCCCCGACAGTGCCCGCACCGCGGCGCCATGCGCCACCAGACAGTAATAACAGCGGTTGGCGCTGGAGACGACCACCGCCACCATCTCGCGCTCCAGTTTCGACAGGCCGGAGGGGGCCAGCATGATCTCGTTATACATCGCCATGAAGTTGCGCAGCCGCTGTGGCCGCAGGCTGTAGGTGCTGTAGACATTGGGCACGAAGCCCAGTTTCTCGACGCATTTCGCCCAGATCGCCTGCAGATCGGCGTCCAGCCCGGCCGGATCGGGAACGCCGAGTGCCGAGATATGTTCAGGCTGCGGCATCGTCTCAGCACCCGGTCCAGTTCGGCGCCCGTTTCGTAAGGAAGGCGTCGATGCCTTCCCCGGCATCACGGGCCAGCATGTTCCCGGTCATCACCTCGGCCGCATAGGCATAGGCGGCGTCGAGGTCGTATTCGGCCTGGCGGTAGAAGGCCTGCTTGCCGATCCGCAGCGTGAGCGGGCTTTTGCCGGCGATCCGCGAAGCGAGCTCGGCCACCGCCGCGTCGAGCCCGGCTTCGGGGACCACGCGGTTGATCAGCCCGATCTCGCGCGCCCGCGCGGCACTCACCGGCTCGCCGGTCAAGAGCATCTCCATCGCCGGCTTGCGCCCGACCGCGCGCGACAGCGCCACCATCGGGGTGGAGCAGAACAGGCCGATATTGACGCCCGGTGTCGCGAACTGCGCGGTGTCGGCCGCGACGGCCAGGTCGCAGCTGGCGACCAGCTGGCAGCCGGCGGCGGTGGCGATGCCGTGCACCTGCGCGATCACCGGCTTGGGGTGGCGCACGATGCGCAGCATCAGCTGCGAGCATTGCGCGAACAGGGCCGCGTAGGCGTCCCGTCCGGCCAGGGCGCGCAGCTCGCGCAGATCGTGCCCGGCACAGAAGGCGGGGCCGGCCCCACCGATCACCACGACACGCACCGAGGGGTCGGAGGCGGCGTGGTCGAGCGCGGCTGCCAGCGCCGCCATCAATGCCCCCGAGAGGGCGTTGCGCGCGGCCGGCCGGTTCAGCGTCAGCCAGGCCACCGCGCCCTCCTGCCGGTGCAGGATGAGGCGGGCTTCGGTGTCGGTCACGGCGTTCATGCTCGGCGTGCCTCCGTGCTGGGCCGGTTGGAGCATCGGGCTTCACTGCCGGGCTGCCAAGTCCCCCGGACCCTGCGCAGGGCGGGACGTGGCCTCAGACCGCTGCGCGTCGAAGACTTCTTCCTGTCGAGGACGTCTGCGTGCCGAAGTCTACTCCGTGTCGAAGTCGACTCTCTGCCGAAGTGCGGTTCCCCTTTGCGGCGGGTCACCCTCCCGCGAATGCGGGTTCAGCGCCGGCCGGTCCGTGGCGGGGTCCGATGGGCCTCGGGGCCGGCCCGTGGCCTACACGCCCCGGCGCTGTCCGCCAGGCCGCTCTCCGTGCGCCAGCCGCGCCTCGATCGTCACCAGCGCCGCGGGCAGGTCGGCGATGCCGTCGATCACCAGGTCGGCCCCGGCCTCGCCCAGTTCGCGCGCCGCCCGCTGCCGCAGCGCGTCCCGTTCGGCCGGCGCCAGGACGGCGAGTTCGTCCGCACCCAGTCCGGCGATATTGCCGGTCAGCGCGACGCCGATGGTCCAGGTGCCGGCGGCCACGCCCTCGGCGATGCCGGGCGGGGTATCGTCCATCTTCACCACGCTTTCCGCCGGCCAGACCCCCAGCCGGGCCATGGCGTACCACATCATCAGCGGGCTCGGCCGGCCGGCTGGCAGATCGCCGGCGCAGACCACGATCTCGGGTTCGAACCCGCCGGCGGCGGCGATCGGGATCAGCACATCCATGATCGGCCGCGTGTAGCCGGTGGTGGAGCCGATCCGCAGCCCCTGCGCGCGCAGCGCGGCGAGGCTCGCCAGGGCGCCGGGGATGAAATCGGCATGATCGCGCACCGAGGCGACGTTCATCGGCTCGAACACCGCCAGGATCGCATCGATATCCGGCTCGGTGGGCGGCTGGCCGTGGGTTGCCTGCCAGGCCGCCGCGACGCGGGGGGCGGTGGCGACCAGCCGGATATGGTCGCGCTTGGCCATGCCCATCGGCCCGCGCGCCTCGGCGATGCTGATCGCCACGCCGAATTCGGCGAAGGCGCGCACGAAGGCGCCCATCGGGGCGCGGCTGCCGTGATCGACCACGGTGCCCGCCCAGTCGAAGATCACCGCCTTCAGATGTCGCGCTTCGGTCATGCGGGCTCCTCGTGATGCGCGCGATACGGACCCGTCTCCCTCGCGGCACACATCTTCGCCTGGCGGGCCGCTTCACCCCACGCCTGGGAACCAGGCGCGGGGATCGGACCACTCGTGCGGCTTCGACCGATTCAGACCATTCACGCTCGAATGAGTCAAAGACGCACGTTATCAATCAGCTATCGCAGCGACGCTACAGCCCGGACGGGAGGTTTCGGGTGCATCAGCCGGCATGGGGTGGCGGCTTCCGGCCGAGCAGATCGGCCAGCGTCTCCTCGGCGATGGCGAAGGCGGTGCTGGCACCGGTGCCGCTGGTCACTTCCACCAGCCGCACGCCCTCGGCCACGGCCTCGGTGAAGGCGGTGTCGGGGCCGGAGGGATAGGCGCCGGTCCAGCGCTCGGTCACTTCGGGGGCAGGGATGGTCAGCACCGCGGACAATTCCGCCAGGATGCGGTCATCCACGGCGCGCGGCTGGAACGGATCGGGCGTGTCGCCGTAATGGTGGCTGTCGCCCACCACCAGCGAGCCATCCGCGCTCTGCACCGCGATCAGATGGATGCCATCGGCCAGGGCGTCCGCCTGCTCCGCCTCCAGCCGCGCGCGCAGGGCGGGAAGCGAGGCACAGCCGGCATAGCCCTCGTAGCGCACCAGCCCCAGATCGCTCATCACCGGCGCGGGCAGGACGAAGCCCGGCGCGGCCACTCGCAGCATGTGCAGCTTGCACAGCGTGATCCGCCGGCGGGCCATGACCTCCGGGAACAGGGTGACCAGATCGGGGCCGGGGCAGACGATGATCAGCCCGGCGCGCAGGGTGCCGTTCGAAGTGTGGACATGCCCGGCTTCCACCGCCTGCACGGCCTGGCGGCGCAGAAAGGTCACGCCGAGCGAGGCCTCCATCCAGGCGGCGAGGCGCGGGATGGCCTCGCGGCTCTCCACCCGCAATTCATGCGGGCTGGCCAGCGCGCCGGCCAGCCCCTCGCGCAGCGGCGCCGTGGTCGGCACCAGGCGGCAGCCCGCGCCCATGCTGCCGGCGGCGAACTCCTCGAGCACTGCCAGTGCTTCCTTGCGCCGGGCGGCGACCAGCAGGCCGCGCTGCAGCACGGTGATGCCGGCCAGGGGGGCGATCTCTGCCCAGACATCGCGGGCACGGCGGGCGCGACGCCAGGTGATGCCCGCGCGCTGGCCGGTGACGGTGATGAAGCCGAAATTGCGCACCGAGGCGCCCACCGCGACGGCATCGCGGTCGATCACGCCGACGCGCAGCCCTTCCCTGGCGGCGGTCAGGGCATGGGCGAGGCCCAGGATACCGGCGCCGACCACCAGACAGTCGAAGCTGCGGGTCATCGCGGGTGGCCAGGCATGTGCCGGTTCCTCGAACGCGTTCGGACGATATTTCCGGGCCGCTTCCCCGGATCCGTCGGGTCAAGCGGCTGCGGGCAGGGGCATCGGGCGCCGCCCACCGGGCGGGCTGCCCTCGCGCGCCCCCCCTCGACGGGTTCGCCGCGACGGCGGTGGCGTGGTAGACGATCGTCCTTCGGGCGACAAGGCACGAGCAGGATCCGCGCGGGCGGCCCCGGAGCGAACCGGGAGCGGAGGGCCGGTCCGGACGGATCGCGTGCTGACCGCAGTGGCGGATCGGATCGTTCCCGCCGGTTTGACGGGGCCGGCCAATTCCACGCTTGGCGGCGGCGCCGGGATGACCGATATACCGGGCTCGGCAATTTGTGGCGGTTGCATGACCTGGGTGGACGTCGTCGTGCTGGGCGTGCTCGCATTGTCGGGTGTCCTGGCGTTTGCGCGCGGCCTGGTGCGCGAGGTTCTGGGCATCGGGGCATGGGTCGGGGCCGCCTTCGTCACGGCCTGGGCGTTTCCGCTGGCGCAACCGCAGTTCCGGCAATGGTTCAGCAACCCCGAGATCGCCGACCCGGCCACGGTGATCGTGGTGTTCCTGGCGAGCCTCGTGGCGCTGTCGCTGGTCTCGCACTGGATCGGCGCGCTGGTCAGCCTGTCCTCGCTCGGGGGCCTGGATCGCACCCTCGGCCTGGTCTTCGGCATTGCCCGTGGGGCGGCGGTGGTGGTGTTTGCCTATATCGCGGTCGGGCTCGCGATTCCGATCGACCGCTGGCCGGATCCGGTGCTCGAAGCCCGCTCGCTGCCCTTCGCCTATGACGGCGCGCTGTGGCTGGTCGGCCAGTTGCCGGCGGAATACCGCCCGCGCCTCTATCCGCCGCCGCTGGGGCGGCAGACCAGTGCGGCCGATCTCCTGCGGGCGATGCCCCAGGGACGCGCGATCGGATCGCCGGCCAGGGACTGAGGCAGCGTGCGAGGCCTTGCCCAGCCGGCGACGGGAGCTGCCGCCGACCCCCGATTCGCGGCCGAGTTTGGGCCGCTCCGCAGGCGCGATGCCTGCACAGGCTCCGAGGAGCGTCACAGGATGGACCGAACCAGCCGCTTGCGCGGAATGGACCCCAGCGAGGACGACACGCTGCATGAGGAATGCGGCGTCATCGGAGTGTGGAATGTCACCGATGCCGCCGCGGTGACCGCGCTCGGCCTGCACGCGCTGCAGCATCGCGGCCAGGAATCCACCGGCATCGTCACCTATGACGGCACCCGCTTCCATTCCCATCGCGGCCTCGGCCTGGTGGGTGACAATTTCGGCGATGCCAAGGTGATCGCCGGCCTGCCCGGGCTGAACGCCGTCGGCCACAACCGCTACGCCACCACCGGCGAGACGGTGCTGCGCAATGTCCAGCCGCTCTACGCCGATTTCGAGTTCGGCGGCTTCGCCGTGGCCCATAACGGCAACCTCACCAACGCCCATCTGCTGCGCCGTGCCCTGGTCCGCCGCGGCTGCCTGTTCCAGTCCACCACCGACAGCGAGGTGTTCGTCCATCTGATCGCGATCAGCCTGTATTCCACCGTGGTGGACCGGCTGATCGACGCGCTGAAACAGGTGGTGGGTGCCTACAGCCTGGTCGCGCTGTCGAACGAGGCGCTGATGGGCGTGCGCGACCCGCTGGGGGTGCGGCCGCTGATCCTGGGGCGGATCAATCCGGGCGGGACTCCCCCCGGTGCGCCTGCCGGCGGCTGGGTGCTGGCCTCGGAGACCTGCGCGCTCGATATCGTCGGCGCCGAGTTCGTCCGTGATGTCGAACCCGGCGAGATCGTCGTGATCAACGACCAGGGGGTGCACAGCATCCGCCCCTTCAGCCGGGTCGCCGAACGGTTCTGCGTGTTCGAATACATCTATTTCGCCCGCCCCGATTCGGTGATGGAGGGCATGCCGGTCTATGAGGCGCGCAAGCGCATCGGTGCCGTGCTGGCGCGCGAATCCCACGTGCCCGCCGATGTCATCGTGCCGGTGCCCGATTCCGGCGTGCCCGCCGCGATGGGCTATGCGAGCGAGAGCGGCACGCCGTTCGAGCTCGGCATCATCCGCAACCACTATGTCGGCCGCACCTTCATCGAACCCACCGACCAGATCCGCAATCTGGGGGTGAAGCTCAAGCATTCCGCCAACCGCCCGGTGCTGGAAGGCAAGCGGGTGATCCTGGTGGATGATTCCATCGTGCGCGGCACCACCAGCCGCAAGATCGTCGAGATGGTCCGTCAGGCCGGCGCGCTCGAGGTGCACATGCGCATCTCCTCCCCGCCCACGACCCATTCCTGCTTCTACGGCATCGACACGCCCGAACGCAGCAAGCTGCTGGCCGCCCGCCACGACGTCGACGAAATGGCGCGGCTGATCGGGGCGGACAGCCTGGCGTTCATCTCGATCGACGGGCTGTACCGGGCGCTCGGCAAGGCCGGGCGGGACCCGCAGACCCCCCATTACTGCGATGCCTGCTTCACTGGCGACTATCCGATCGCGCTGCCCGACATGCAGGACAACATCGGACGGCAACGGAGCCTGCTGGCGGAGCCTTCATGAGCGCCCGCATCCCCTTCGCCGCCGCCCCATCCCGCCGGCGGGTCTACTGCCGGCCGGTGACGGCGGTCCGGCTTTCCCTGCGCCTGCGCCCGGACCGGTGGGAGGAGCGAGGCTGCGCGATCGCGGCGCAGCCCCGGCCAGGGGCGCGCTGATGGTCTCCGAGGCATCGGCCGGAGCGCCGCTCGCCGGGCAGATTGCCCTGGTCACCGGCGCCAGCCGGGGCATCGGGGCCGCGGTCGCTACGGAACTCGCCCGGCTCGGCGCCCATGTCGTGATCACCGCCCGGACCCAGGGCGGGCTCGAGGAACCCGACGATGCGATCCGCGCCGCCGGCGGTAGCGCGAGCCTGCTGCCGCTCGACCTCGCGGACGGCGCCAGCCTGGACGCGATCGGGCCGAGCCTGTTCGACCGCTTCGGCCGGCTGGACATCCTGGTCTCCAACGCCGGCGCGCTCGGGCGGCTGACCCCTGTCGCCCATATCCTGCCCGATGACTGGGCGGAGGTGGTGACAGTGAACCTGAACGCGGCCTGGCGGCTGATCCGCACCACCGCGCCCTTGCTGCTGGCCGCTCCGGCCGGCCGGGCGGTGTTCGTCACCTCCAGCCGCGCCTCCGGCATCCGCGCCTACTGGGGTGCCTATGGCGCGACCAAGGCGGGGATGCAGAGCCTGGTCCTGCACTGGGCGGAGGAAACCCGCGAGAGCCGGCTGCGGGTGAACCTGTTCGACCCTGGGGTGGTCGCGACCAGGATGCGTGCGGCCGCCATGCCGGGCGAGGATCCGGCGACGCTGCGCCGGCCGGCCGATATCGCCCCCCATCTGGTGGAGCTGTGCCTGCCGGCGGAGCCGCGCCACGGACTGGTGGTCGCGCTGCCTCGCTGAGGACTTCCAAAAGCGAGGGGGCTCGTCGGGGCCGCGTTCCCTCGCCGGGGCCGCAGGCCGGTGTCCGGCAGTCGCCGGGCAAGTCTGGCGCAGGTGCCGGGCGCGGCGATCATGACCAGGCCGCCGGTGGGCATGATGGGACCGGCCATCGCCGGTCCAGGGCTGCGCGCCGTCCATGGGCGCGCCGGCCGAGCGGGGCTTGCCAACGCCCGGATGCCGCCGCCGGGCAGGGGAGGGCAGGCGGATCCCTCCCAAGGGCAGTGGCAGGCGCTGTCCCGTCCCGGCCCGATCGCCTCCGGCCGGCTCGATCCGGCCTGGCGTCAGCGGGCCGGAAG
>DAICZL010000768.1 GCA_027311165.1 bacterium | reverse complement strand
GTGCCATTTCGCGGCGTCGCGCACCACCGGCACCACCGCGATGCCATCGGCCAGCAGCGCGCGGGACAGCGCGAGGCCGGACCGGCCGCTGGCGCCGATCACATGGACCGGCTCAGCCACCAGCGCGCAGGATCGCGAGGTCACAGCCCTCATCGGCCTGCAGCACCTGCTCGGCGACCAGCCGGTCCCAGCCGCGGGCGGGGCGCGCCGGCGCCTGCCAGGCGGCACGGCGGCGGGCGAGCACGGCTTCGTCCACCAGCAGATCGAGCCGGCGCGCGCGGACCGACAGGCGGATGCGGTCGCCGGTCTCGGCCAGAGCGAGCGGCCCGCCGGCGGCGGCCTCGGGCGTCACGTGCAGCACGATCGTGCCGAAGGCGGTGCCGGACATGCGGCAGTCGCTGATCCGCACCATGTCCTTCACCCCCGCCCGGGCGAGCCTGGCGGGGATCGGCAGATAGCCCGCCTCCGGCATGCCCGCCGGGGTCAGCGGGCCGGCATTCTTCAACACCAGGATGTCCTCGGCCGAGACCTCCAGCGCCGGATCGTCGATGCGCGCGGCGAGGTCGGCCAGCCCGTCGAACACCACCGCGCGGGCCTCGGTCTCGAACAGCGCGGCGGTCGCGGCGCTGCGCTTCAGGATCGCCCCGCGCGGGGCCAGGCTGCCGAACAGCGCCACCAGCCCGCCGGTCGGGGAGACCGGTTCCGCGCGGGCGCGGATGAAGCGGCGGTCGACGAAGGCGGGCGCGGCCAAGCGCTCGGCGAGCGTCGCGCCGGTGACATCGATCGCCTCGGTGTGCAGCAGGTCGCGCAATTCCCACAACAGGGCCCCCATGCCGCCGGCGGCGTGGAAATCCTCCATGTAGCCCTCGCCGGTGGGCTTGAGATCGACCAGCACCGGGGTTTCGTCCGACAGCGCGTTGAGCCGGGCGAGGTCGATGCCGATCCCCCGCCGGCCGGCGATCGCGGTCAGGTGGATCAGCGCGTTGGTCGACCCGCCCAGCGCCAGCAGCACGCGCAGGGCGTTCTCCACCGAGGCCGCGGTGACCAGCGCCGAGGGGCGGACCGGCGCGGCGATCAGCCGCACCGCCAATGCGCCGGCTTCCTCGGCGGCGCGCAGCCGGTCGGCGTGCACGGCGGGGATGGTTGCGTGGCCGGCCGGCATGAACCCCAGCGCCTCGGCGATGCAGGCCATGGTGCTGGCGGTGCCCATCACCCCGCAGGTGCCGGCGGTGGAGGCGAGCTTGCCCTCGATCTCGGCGCTGCGTTCGGCGCTGACCTTGCCGGCGCGGAAGGCGGCCCAGTAGCGGCGGCAATCGGTGCAGGCGGACAGGCGTTCGCCCTGGTAGGGGCTGGCCAGCATCGGGCCGGTGACCAGCTGCACGGCGGGGAGGTCGGCCGAGCAGGCGGCCATCAGCTGGGCCGGCACCGTCTTGTCGCAGCCGCCCACCAGCACCGCGGCATCCATCGGCTGGGCGGTCAGCATCGCCTCGGTGTCGAGGGCCGCGAGGTTGCGGTAGTGCATGCTGGTGGGGAACAGCGAGGGCTCGCACAGCGACACGGTGGGGAAGGGCAGCGGCAGGCCGCCGGCGGCCAGCACCCCGCGCTTCACCGCCTCGATCAGTTCGGGCACCGTGCGGTGGCAGTTGTTGAAGCCCGAGGCGGTATCGACGATGCCGACCACCGGGCGGTCGAGCATGGCCTGGGAATACCCCATCGACTTGGCGAAGGAGCGGCGAAGGTACAGCGCGAACTCACGGTCGCCGTAATTGGCGCTGTTGCGGGCGGGGCCGCGGGGCGGTTGATCGGGCATGGCCGGGATCAAGACAGGTCGGGGCAGGGCGGTCAACGACCCGGGCAGGGCCCCTTGGGGGCAAGGCCTGAGGGGCAGCGCC
>DAICZL010000765.1 GCA_027311165.1 bacterium | reverse complement strand
GGGCTGCTGGCCGACGAGGCCGAGCCGGTCTGCCTCGCGCTCGGTCTGGAAGCCGCGACCGGCCCGGCGTTCACCCGGCTCTGCGACCAGGCGAGCGATCGCGGCATCCGCCTGTCGGTCGCGGTGGGGCTGATCGAGGCCGCCGCCGACCCGTCCGGCTTTGCCGCCCTGCGCAACCGGCTCCGTCTCGCAGGGGTCGGGCTGGTGCTGGGCGGCGTCTCGCCCGAGGCGCTGCTGCTGGGCGCCCTGGGTGGGTTGGATGCGGATCTGGTCATGCTCGGCTTCTCGCCGCTGCTCGCCGGCGGGGCGCTGCCCGACCAGCGCCTGGCGCAGGCCATCGCCAGGATCGATCCCGCGCGGCTGGTGCTGGAGGGGGCGGATAGCGAACTCGCGCTGCGCTGGGGCATCGCGCGCGGCATCGCCGGCTTCCAGGGCCGCCATGTCGAGGCGATGCTGGCCGCCGGTCGGATGCAGGCCTGCCCGCAATCCGGCCATTGCCGTCTGGGCCAGTGCGCCGGCCGCGCCCAGGAAGTGGCTGTGTCGGGTCGGGACGGCTGCCGCCGGCCGGATCTGCTCGACCGTGCCGATGGTGGGGTCTGAGCGATGGCGCGGCAGGAAGACCAGCAGGACGGCACAAGGCGGCTCGCGCAGTTCACCCGTGACTGCCTGGCCAGCGGGGCGGGCCGGCAGGTGCTGCTGGTGCCGCTGTCGCGGCTGCCGGCCGATCCGGTGCGCGGCTATCGCATCCGCATGGCGCGCGAGGCGGGGGCGCCGCTGGCCGCCGCCGATCGCGGCCGGCTGTTCGAACTGACCAATGGCGACCTGGCAGTGGCCTGGCGCGGCCCGGCCCCGGACGAGGTCGACCGAGCCCTGTCGCTGCTGCAGCGGGGCCTCGGGCGCGGCGCCGAGGGCAGCTGCTTCATCACCCTGTTCGACCTCCCGCGGGAAGCGGCACAGCTGGCCCGGGCGATCGCCGCCGCGGTGCCGGCCGGCATTCCCGCCCCGCCCGAGGCCGCGCAGGCGTCGCCGGTGCCGCTCGATCTGCCGGCGCTCGCAGCCCTCGAACGCCAGCTGGCCGGCACCGATCTCTCGCGCTTCACCCGCTGCCGCCCGGTTTGCCGCCTGGCAGAGGGCGCACGCGCCAGCCTGGTATGGGACCGCCGGCAGCTGTCGCTCGTGGAACTCGCCGAGGCGCTGGCGCCGGGATACGATCTGAGCGCCGATCGGTGGCTGTTCCGCCGCCTGGCGCGCACGCTCGACCAGCGCATGCTGGCTCTGCTCGCGGCGCCGGACGAGCTGAATGGCGCCGGCCCTTTTGCGCTCGCGCTCAGCCCCGACAGCCTGCTGTCCCCGGCCTTCCTGCGCTTCGATGCGGCGCTGCCGGCCGGGCTGCGCGGGCAGGTGCTGATCGAACTCGATGCCGCTGCCATCCTGGCCGATGCCTCGGCCTTCGCCTTCGCCCGCGATTTCGTCCAGGGCCGCGGCTACCGGCTGGCGCTGGGCGGCGTCGATGCCAGCCTGGTCCGGCTGCTGCCGCCGCAGGAGCTCGGGCTGGATGTCAGCCTGCTCGCCTGGTCGGATGCGCTGGCCGTTCAATCGCCGGCCGGGATCGCCGCGGCGATCGCCGGCACCCAGCCGGTGCTGTGCGATGCCGATACCGCCGCGGCGCTGGTCTGGGGGCGCGCGGCCGGCATCCGGCTGTTCCACGGGGCGCTGGCCCGCGCCTGAGTGGCCCGCGCCTGAGTGGCCCATTGCCCCGGGGCGAGCGTCCCGGGGCCAGCGCCCTGGGGCCAGCGCCTTGGGGGCGAGCCATCGCGCGCCGCGCTGCCTTGGGGGTTTACGCCCGGTCTTGGGGGTTTACGCCAGGTGCCTGCGCCGCTAACTCGGCCGTCATGGCGTTCATCCCCGATCCCTACATCTCCGGCCCGTTCTCCCCCGATCTGCCGCGGGTCGCCCTGGTGACGGGTGGCGGCCGCCGGCTCGGCCGCGCCATCGCCCTGGCGCTCGGGCGCGCCGGCTTCGCGGTCGGCGTGCATGCCCGCTCCAGCCTGGCCGAGGCCGAGACGGTCGCCGGGCTGATCCGCGCCCAGGGCGGCCGCGCTGCGGTGCTGGCCGCCGATCTCGCGCAGGAGGACCAGGTTTCCGGGCTGCTGGCCGCGGCTGCCGCCGCGCTCGGCCCGGTCGGCGTGCTGGTCAACAATGCCAGCCGGTTCGAGCGTGATTCCTGGCACGACGCTTCACGGGAAAGCTGGGATGCGCATCTGGAACCCAATCTGCGCGCGCCCTTCGTGCTGACCCAGAATTTCGCCCGTGACCTGCCTGCCGCGGCGGAGGGCGTGGTGGTCAATCTGCTCGACCAGCGGGTCTGGGCGCTGACGCCCCATTTCGTCTCCTATACCGTCTCGAAGGCGGCGCTGTGGGCGCTGACACAGACCCTGGCCCTGGCGCTTGCCCCGCGCATCCGGGTGAATGCCGTGGGTCCCGGTCCGGCGCTGCCCAACACCCTCCAGACGGATGCCCAGTTTGCCGCGCAGGGAGCGGCGACGCCGCTCGGCCGCGGCACCAGCCCCGAGGAGGTGGCGCGGGCGGTGCTGGCGATCCTGGCGATGCCGGCGATGACCGGGCAGATGATCGCGCTCGATGGTGGGCAGCACCTGCAATGGGGCGGCGGCACGGCCGAGCCGTCAGGCTGAGGCAGCCCGGCCGCCCGTGGAACCGGGTGCCATGGGAGGCGTTCAGGCCGGGATGACGCAAGGGCAGCCCGATGCCACCGGCACCTGCCCGGGTCCCAGACCCTTTTGCTGGCGGGTTTCCCCCGAAGAGGCGCGGGTAGGGGTGGTCCCATGGGGGGCGAAGCCGGCCAGGCGCCGGTTTGGAAGCGGCCCCGGCCTTCCCCTGGATCGTTATCCCAGCACGTCCAGAAACCCCGTCAAGGCTGTGCAGACCGCGCCCGGAAGCTGCACCGTGGGAAGATGCGCGGCCCCGGGCAGCACCACCAGCGCGGCGCCGTGGATGGCATCGCGCAGTGCCTCGGCCGCCGCGACCGGCGTTGCCATGTCCTGCTCGCCGACCACCACCAGCGCGGGCAGCCGCAGCGCCCGGGTGGCCAGGGTGCGGTCATCGGCGGCCAGCGCCAGCGCGGCGCCGGCATAGCCCTCCGGGTCGGTGCGCAGCAGCATCGTGCGCAGGCCGCGCGCCGCCGGGTCGGCCAGGAAATCCGGCGTCACCCAGCGCGCCAGCACGGCATCCGCGATCACCCCCATTCCCTGGGCCCGCACCGTGGCGGCACGCTCGTGCCAGATCGTCGCCGGCGCCACCACCAGGGCGGTATCGCACAGCATCAGCGAGGCGACGCGGTCCGGCACCAGTGAAGCGAGGGCCTGGGCGATCACCCCGCCGATGGACAGGCCCGCGACATGCGCGCGCGATATCCCGAGTGCGTCCAGCACCGCCCGCGCGTCACGCGCCAGGCCCTCGATGGTATAGGGACCCGGCGTCGTCTCGGTCAGGCCGTGGCCGCGCATGTCGAAGCGCACCACGCGGTAGCGCGCCGCCAGCGCCTCGGCCTGGGCGTCCCAGACCTGCAGGCAGGTGCCGAGCGAGTGCAGCAGCAGCACCGTCGGCGCCCCGTCCGGCCCGTCGAGACGTACATGCACGACAAGTCCGTCCACATTCAGGAACATCCCACCGGCCTTTTTCTGCTGAGCTCCGTGCGGCGGTGATCCCACAGCCCCGCTCGCCGCGCCGGTGGTTTCCGGCCTGCGTCGGCGGCTGCCGGCGCGGGGGGCTGTGGGATTGCCGGGGCTGGGTCTCTCCCCGTCGCGTCCAGCACCGCCTGCTTCACGCCGGCGTGCCGGCCAGCGCCGCCTGCAGCCTTCCTGCCTTGGCCGCCACCGCGGCAGCATCGTCGCCGGGCCGGTACAGCGCCGAGCCGATGCCGAACCCCGCCGCCCCGGCGTCACGCCAGGCCTGGAGGCTCGCGGCGTCGATCCCGCCCCCCGGCCGCACCGCGGTGGCGGCGGGCAGCACCGCGCGCAGGGCCCGCAGCACCGCCGGGCTTGCGGCCTCGGCGGGGAACAGCTTCAGCGCGTCGGCGCCCGCATCCAGCAGCGCGAATGCCTCGGTTGGCGTCTGAAACCCCGGGCAGGCGATCAGGCCGCCTGCCTTGGCAGCGCGCACCACCTCCGTCGCGGCATGCGGCGTGACGATCAGCCGCCCGCCCGCCTGCGCTACCGCATCCACCTCGGCCGGGCTGCGCACGGTGCCGGCGCCGACCAGCAGCCTTCCGCCGAAGCGGCGGGCGAGCCGCGCGATGCTGTCCAGCGGATCGGGGGAGTTCAGCGGCACTTCCAGGATGACGATGCCGGCGGTCTCCAGCGCCGCGCCGATCGCCTCGGCCTCCTGCGGCCGCAAGCCGCGCAGGATCGCCACCAGCGGGCAGCGCGCGAGCCAGGCGGTCAGTTCCATCCGGCCAATCCTCCGATGTGGGCGAGGCCGGCAGCGGCGGTGTCCGATCCCGCCAGCACCGCCCGCCCGCCGAGCACCGCGATGGCACGGGCATAGAGCGCGCACAAGGGCGCCGCGCCCACCAGACGCACCTCGGCGCTGGCCGGCATGGCCGCGCGCAGTTCGTGGCCGATCAGCAGGCCGGACAGGTAGGCGGCGGCCTCCGTCGCCGGCAGATCGCCGAACAGCCCGAGCGTGCGCACTCCGAAGAGATGGTGCAGCAGCCCTCCAGCATCGGCCGAGCGGGCGAGGCCAAGCTCGAATCCCGGCGCGTCGGCCGATGCGTCGGAGGCCCCCGTCAGCCCCTTTGGCATCAGCCGGCCCAGAATGCTGTGGTCGCGCAGCACGGCGAATACCTCGCCGGTCATATGGGTGGTGAAACCGGCGATCCGCCGGTCCGCAAGCCGCGCCCATTTGGAATGCGTCCCGGGCAGGCAGACCAGGAGCGCTTGCGGGGCCGTGCTTGCGGTGGCGGGATCCCCCTCGCCGCCAGTGGCGAGCAACCCCACCAGCTGTGTCTCCTCCCCGCGCATCACCTCCGGCACCGACAGGGGGGTGCGGCGCGCGGAAAGTCCGGGTACCAGCTTGACCTGCGCGCCCGGAAAATCGAGGTCGATCAGCGCGGCGGCCAGGTCTGCCGCGCCGGCCGGGCAGGCGAGATAGGGCGCCTCGCGCCAGCCCTGGCGGCTGCCGATCATGCCTGACAGCAGCACACGATCCTCGCCCTCGGCGAGCCAGGGCGCGATCTGGTCCTGCAGGGCGGCGGCAAAATCGCCGTCCCCGATCGCCATGATGCCGAGCGGCGCAGCGCGGCGGTCGCGCACGGACCCGTCGGCGTTCAGACGAAAGGCACGGAAACTGGACGTGCCCCAGTCTACGACGATCACCAGACTACGCCTGTCATCCGGCCACACCCGTCACGCGCCTGCACCCCTCCGCGGACCAATTCTATCACAGGTCCATTACCTGACAGAGGTCCATGCCGGTCAGGGGGCCATGCCTGTCGGAGGTCCATGCCTGTCGGAGGCCGACGCCGATCATGCGTCGCTGCTGACCTTCCGGGCCGGGACTCCCGCGAGAGAGGCGTGGCGGCGGCGCAGGCCCTGGTCCCAGCGCCCGCCGCGCGATCAGCCCGCGCCAGGGTGTTGCCTCCGGGAAGCGGCGGGCTCACCGGGATCATCTGGATCGGGCGCTGCCGTGTCTGGTCCCGAGCCCCCGGTTCCGCCGGCTTGATCAGAGCAGGCCCGCCCCGGATGGCGGTGTCGCGGTGGCCGGCGGCGGAGGGA
>DAICZL010000762.1 GCA_027311165.1 bacterium | reverse complement strand
TGCGCGCCGCGGCGCGCCCGGCCTCGTCCAGATCCTCGGCGCGGTTGAGCGACAGCAGCCCGGCGGCGGCGGTATCGCCGGGGGCGAGATTGGCCATCGCCACCGCCAGCACCGGCCTGTCACGCTGCCCGCCATCCCGTCCATCCGGGCGGTCGAGATCGCTGATCACCGGGCCGTGGCGGGTCTGCCGCACCACCAGCACCTGGTCGGGCCCGCCGCGCACGCGGATCCGCTCCTGGCGCAGGGTGAACGGCCGGGGGCCGTCCGGGGTCGCGTAGCCGCCCTCCGGCGTTGGGGTCTCGATGAACACGTCCTGCACGTCGGCGCCGGTGGTGGTGAAGCTCCAGGCGATATGGCCGTTCTGGCCGAGCACCAGGAACGGCACGCCCGGCGCCGTCGCGCCGGCCAGCACGCCGGTGGGCGTCTCGATCCGCGCCAGGTACCAGATGCCCGGCTGGCCGAAGCCCAGATGCGGGTCCCCGGCCAGCAGCGGCCGGCCGGTGGCGCTGTGCCGCCCGTCCACCGCCCAGGCATTGGAGGCGCGGTCCGGCTGGGTGAACTCCGCGGGAAAGCCGGGCAGCAGGGCGGCGAGCCGCGCGGCCGCGGCCGCCGGGCCCGGTGCCAGCGCCGCGTCCGGATGCCCGGCCGCGCCGTCCGGCGGCCAGAGCTCGTCGATCCGCGCCGGGGCCAGGCGTCCCGCCAGCGCCAGGCGCGCCAGTTCCGTGCGCCAGTTGCCCGACAGGAACAGCCCCATGGTCTTGGCCCAGAGCAGGCTGTCGGTGGCGGTCCAGGGCTCGGGCGCGCCGAAGACCAGGAATTCCGGGGCGGCGAGGCGTCCGCGCGCGGCGATCCAGCCATTCACCCCGGCGGCATAGGCCTCCAGCATGGCGCGGGTCTCGCCATCCAGCGCCGCCAGGTCGGCCTCGGCGCTGGCGCGCAGGCCCAGCGTGCGCATCATCCGGTCGAGCGGCAGCGTCGCCGGCCCGGCGAGCTCCGACAGCCGGCCGGAGGCGTTGCGGCGCATCAGCTCCATCTGGAACAGCCGGTCGCGGGCATGCACGAAGCCCAGCGCCGCGGCGGCGTCGCGCGCGGTGGCGGCATGGATGCGGGGAATGCCGTCGGCGTCGAAGCTGACCTCCACGGGGGCGGACAGTCCGGGAATGGCGGCGGTCTGGGAGGAAGGCGGCAGTGTGAGCCAGACCAGGAAGGCCAGCGCGGCGGCGGCCAGCAGCGCCAGCCGGACGGCAATGCCCCAGACCAGGCGCAGGACGTGCAGGACGCGGCGCATCCGCGCAGGGCGGCCGTGCGGGCCGCGAAGGGAGGGGTGCGGCCGGACAGCGGAGGCCGTCACGCCGGGGTCTCCAGCGAGCAGACATGCACCGTGCCTTCGGGCAGCGCCCCGGCCAGCGTGACGATATGGGCGTGGTGCGTCAGCAGGATCACCTGCACATGGTGGCTGAGGGCGACCAGCGCCTGCAGCGCCGCGCGGGCCCGCGCATCGTCGGAAGTCTGCAGGATGTCGTCGCCGAGGAACGGCAGGGATGGCGCGCCAGCGACATGGGCCTCGATCGCCGCCAGGCGCAGCGCCAGATACAGCTGATCGCGCGTTCCTTCGGAGAGCTCCCCGACCCGCTTGTGCTCGTCCGGCCGGTCCTGCGGCAGGATCGCCAGCACCGCCCCGGAGCCCTCGTCCTCGGCCAGCACGCGCCGATAGGCGCCATCGGTCAGGGCGGTGAAATACCGGCTGATGCGGCCCAGCAGCTGATCGGCCTCGGCGGTCTCGATCGCCGCCATCGCATGGTCGAGCAGCCGGGCGGCGAGCCTCGCGCGCAGGGCGTCTTCCAGCAGCTGGCCGAGTTTCGCCGCGGCGGCCTCGCGATCGGCGATGGCGATGGCATAGGCGGGTTCGGCCGCGCTCCGGTCGTGTTCCAGGCGCAGCCGCGCTGCATGCGCCGCGGCTTCCTGCGCGGCTTCGGTGGCGCGCTCGCGGGTGTCCTGTGCCTCGGCCAGAGCCGTCTGGGCCGCCGCCGCCGGCAGCTCGGCCAGCTCCGCGCGCAGGGTTTCGACCGGTGATCCCGCGGCGGCCTCGCGCAGCCGCAGCCCGGCGGCCTCCAGCGCCGCTGCCTGCCCCGCACGGGCGCGGGCGATCCCCAGGCGCTCCCTGGCCGCCTCGAGGCTGTCCGCGCCGATCTCATCCAGCACGGCCGCCAGCGTGGCGGCATCGGTCTCGGCCTGCTGCGCCAGCCGGGCGATCCGCCGGTCGGCCTGCGCGATCTGGTCGCGCAGCGCAGCCTGGCGGCTGGCCTGATCCCGCTCGTCCTCCAGCCGTTCGCGCAGTGCCCGGATCGCCGCCAGCATCGCGGCGGTGTGGTCGGGTCCGGCCATGCCGGAGTCCGCTTCCTCCGCGCCGGCCCCACCGGGATCGGCCCCACTGGGATCGGCCCCACTGGGATCGGTCTCCTCCGGATCCGGCAAAGCCGGCCATGCCGCGACGAGATCGGGCGCCAGCCGCGCACATAGCGCACCGGCCGCCGCGGTGAAGCCGGCGTTGAAGCGCCGGATCTCGCGGACCCTCGTGCCGATCTGGGTCGCGGCCTGCCAGGCCTGATCCAGTTCGCCGAGCAGGGTCAGCACATCGGCGGTGACCTCCGCCGGTTCCTCCGCCGGCCGGCCGAGCTTGGCCAGGGCTTCGCGCCAGGCAGCCTGCCAGCGTGTGAGCGCCTGTTCCGCCTCGGCCAGCTGGGCCTCATCGGCCTCCAGGCCGCGGCGCAGCTGGGCCAGGGTCGCGTCCAGCGCGATCGCCCGCTCGCGGGTCTGGCGTGCTTCTTCCAGCTTCTGTTCGGCCTCCGCCAGCAGCGCCGGCAGGGCATGCCGGGCGGGGATCGCCGCGCTGGTCGGACGCGGCGCGGCCGGGCCTGTGGCGTCCAGCGCCGCGGCCAGACGCGCAGCAGCGTCCGCCTGACGCGCGGCCAGCCTCCGGCGCGCCTCTGTCGTTCGCGCCGTTTCCTCCCGCCGCTCGATCAGCCGCGCCCTCGCCGCCAGCAGCTGGCGCACCTCCTCGAGACCGGCAGCCGGGCCGAGCGACAATGCCGCGCAGGCTGCGTCCCAGTCGCGGACCGCCATCGCCGCGGCGGTTGCGGCCGGTTCCAGCGCGGTCTCGGCCTCGCGCAGCGTGGCGGTGGCTTCGGCCAGAGTCCGCCGCGCCTCGGTCACCCGCGCGATCGCATCGGACTCGCGCACGCGCCGGTCGGCGAGCGTGTCGGCCTCCCGCACCGCCTCCTCATAGGCTCGCGCCAGATCGGCCGTGCCGGCGAAAGCACGTCGTTCGGCCTCGGTCGGGGGGGTCGGGGTGAAGGCCCGGCGGTAGACCAGGGTCCAGCCCTGCTCGCGCCGCCGCCTGGCCGATCTGGGCGGCGGCGTCGCGCTGGCGGATGGCCTCGTCCACCCGCGTCCGCCGGTGGCGCTGTTCGGCCTGTGCCGCGCCGGCGGTGGCGTGCAGGCCGGCGAGTGAGGCATCGGCCGGTGGGGTGAGGGCGATCAGCGCCGCGGCGCCGCCGGTCCAGCCGGGCACTGCGGCCAGCGCGCTCGCCTCGGAGGCGGCGCTTGCCGCGCAGGCGGCATCGGCGGCTTCGGAGCAGGCGGCAGGAGCGCCGGCGGCTCGGATCTCGGCGACCAGCGGGGCCAGCAGGGCGGCGGCCGCGTCCGCTGCGGGCAGCGCGGCGCGCTCCTGCTGCTGCGCCAGGATCGTCCGTCGCGCCTCGGAGATCGCCGCCTGGGCCTGTGCATGGCTGCTCTCCAGCGCGGCGTGGCGGGCGATCAGGTGGCGGGCGGCGCTTTCGCAGGCGCGGTCGGGGATCGCCTCGCCGGCGCGCCCGGGCGGCAGGCTGCTGCCCAGGCGCCGCAGGATCGTGCGGAGGCGTTCGCGTTGCGCCGCCAGTTCGGCCGTCCGCAGCGGCAGGTCGGCCAGCGCC
>DAICZL010000755.1 GCA_027311165.1 bacterium | reverse complement strand
CCGGCTGGTGGCGCAGCACGATGGCGCGGAAGGCATCCAGATCGTGCTTGTCGGTGAACAGCTTCAGCGTGTAGCTGACCTGGTTGCCCTGGTTTTCGCCGATCCAGTGGCGCTCCAGCAGGCCGATCCAGCCGTAATGCTGCTCGGGCGTCGCCTCGGGCGCCGTGACCAGACGATCCGCCAGGCCGAGCTGCATGATCAACGGCACGGTGGGGAAACCCACCACGGTCATGCCGGGGAAGGTTTTCAGCGTCCGCATCGGATAGCCGCGGCCGGCATAGTCGGCCAGCAGCGGATCGGAGCCGGACGCCCATTCCCCGGTATCGGGGTCGCGCACGCCCTTGAACTGCACCCAGCGCAGATACTGCCGCCGCGCCGGCAGGTGCGCGCCCTCGGTCAGGCCGAACAGCTTGCTGGTGGTGCCGGCGGGCTTCACGGTGGTGACGGTCACCGGGCGGCGCAGGCCGAGTTCTTTCGCGTAGACGGCACCTTCCGCCTTCGCCGCCTCCGACAGCCGCGCCATCATGTCCCAGAACGGGGCGGCGCGGGTCTCGTCCAGCAGGTCGGCGAAGCCCAGGCCGAAGCGCATCCAGGCATATTCGTGCAGGCCGGTGGGGCCGATGCCCATGCGGTTGGTGCGCGCCACTTCCTCTCCGTACAGCGCGTCCATCCGGTTGGCCCGCATCAGGAAGCGCACGCCGAGGCGCACCGAGTCCTCCACCCGCGCGTCCCACAGCGCCGCCACTTCCGACGGCGCGGCTCCCGGGGCGATGTCTTCCACCGGGACCGGGCAGGCCAGCAGCGGGGCGAAATCGGCGATCACGCAGTAGCCGCCGGCGACATGCAGCGCGATTTCGCCGCAGGGATTGGTGGTGACCGGGAAATCCGCCACCGCGGCGCGCCCGGCCAGATCGGCCAGCAGCGCGGCGGCGTGGTCCACCTGGTAGCGCAGGCTGCGCACGTCGCGCCCAGCGGCATAGACCGGGCGCGCGCGCGCCGAGCCGGTGCGGTGGTCTTCCAGCCGGTCGCCGTTGATGAAGCCGGGCTCGCCGTTGACATAGGCGCAGCGGGTCGCCTCGGCGAAGACCGCGCGGGCGCGTATGGTCAGCGGATCGGCCGGATCGCCGCCCTGGATGCGGGACCAGAAATCGGCGTCGGCCATCACCGAGTTGTTGGCGGTCCACAGACCGCCCGCTTCCTTGGCGCGGATGAAGCGCAGAATCCCCGGATCGCGCCAGGATTTGGTGGCCATCCGCGCGGCGCGGCGGGCACCGCCGACCTGAACCTCCAGCGACAGATAGTGGTCCGCCAGCAGCGCCTGTTCCCAGGGCTGCAACGCCTCGCCGGCCGGATCGCGAGCGCGGGCGGGGTCGATCACGTAGCGGCGCAGATTGAGGAAAGCGCGCAACAGCGACACCGGGCCGGAGGCCGGCCGCCCCTGCATGCCGCGGATCGGGCTGCCGGCCGGGCGAACTTCCGAAAAATCGAGCAGCAGCGTGGTCTGCCGCGCACCGGCGAAGGCCATCGCTTCCAGCAGCTCGACCGCCTTGGCCCATCCCTCCCGGCTGTCGGCAATCCGATGCACCACCGCGCCCGGCGGCACGGCGCCCGGGTCGAGCACGAGATCGCGCCCCAGCGCGTGGGCATCGTCCAGCCCGAGCGCGCCGGCCAGCCGGTCGAGGCCGGCCGCGTCGCGCGGCCAGTCGGGATGTTCGGGCGACAGATGCAGCAGCAGCGTCGGCGCATTCGCCCAGTCCACCGCCACCAGCGAGTCATCATAGGAGCGGCCCACGCCGGAGCCGTTCAGCAGCAGGTAGAACTTGGCGAAGGAGGCGATCGCGGTCGCGCAGTTGGTGAACACCTCGATATTGCGGCCCGGCTGGTCGGCGTCCCCGTGCTGGAGGTGCCGGCCCGAGGTCAGCAGCTCGCCGGTGGCGATGGCGTTGCGCAGCATGGCCCGCTCCGCGCGGGTCGCGGCGTCGTCGCGGCGAAGCAGGGCGATATTGCCCGCCGCCACCCGGTCGGCCACGCGGCCGAAACAGGCGGCATCTTCGGGACGAAAGACGGTGCGGCGGCCGACCGCCTCGCCCATGCCGGGGGCGAGGGC
>DAICZL010000752.1 GCA_027311165.1 bacterium | reverse complement strand
GACCGGGGGCTGCCGATGATCGGGGGAGTTTGAAGAACGGGGGGGCAGCCCCGCACCCGCAGCGACCGGGCGCATAACCGGCCGCCATGACCGAGCGCCTGTGCGATCCGCTCCGCGAGCCGCCGTGCCACCTCGGTCTTGGCCAGTCTCGGCCAGGCCTCCACGCCGGTCTCGGTCACCAGGCTCACCTGGTTGGCGGTACCGCCCATCGCCCCGCCGGCCTCGGACACATCATTCGCCACGATCAAGTCGCAGCCCTTGCGCGCCCGCTTGGCGATGGCCGCGGCCAGCATCTCGGAGGTTTCGGCCGCGAAGCCCACCACCAGGCGCGGCCGCCCCGGCCCCGGCCGGGACAGCTCGGCCAGGATGTCGGGATTGGCCACCAGCGTGAGCGTCGGCGGGGCCGCGCCCGGCACTTTCTTGATCTTGCCGCCGGCGGCTTCCGCCACCCGCCAATCCGCCACCGCGGCGGCGCAGACCGCGATCTCGGCGGGCAGGGCGGCGCGGCAGGCGTCCAGCATCTGTGCCGCGGTCTCGACATGATGCACCGCGACGCCGGGCGGGTCGGGCAGCGCCACCGGGCCGCTGACCAGGCTCACCCGCGCGCCCAGCGCGGCGCGCGCCGCGGCGATGGCATGGCCCTGCCGGCCGCTGCTGCGGTTGGCGAGGTAGCGCACCGGGTCGATCGGCTCCAGCGTCGGGCCGCTGGTGACCAGCGCGTGCCGGCCCGCCAGGGGGCCGGCGCCCAGCAGCGCCTGGATCGCGGCCAGGATCGCCGTGGGCTCGGCCAGCCGGCCGGGGCCGAATTCGTTGCACGCCATCGGGCCTTCCTCGGGGCACACCACCGCCACGCCGCGCGCCGAGAGCAGCGCCATGTTGGCGGTGGTGGCCTGGTGCTGCCACATCCGCACGTTCATCGCCGGGGCCACCAGCACCGGCTTGTCGGTGGCCAGCAGCAATGTGCTCGCCAGATCATCGGCGAGGCCGGCGGCCATCCTGGCCAGCAGATCGGCGCTGGCCGGGGCCACCACCACCAGATCGGCGGCGCGGGAGAGCTGGATATGGCCCATCTCGCTCTCCTCGGAGAGCGAGAACAGGTCGGTATGGACCCGCTGCTCGCTCAGCGCCTGCAGCGACAGCTCGGTCACGAACTGCGCCCCCGCCCGGGTCAGCACGCAGGTGATGGCGCAGCCCTCGCGGCGCAGCAGGCGGATCAGTTCCAGCGCCTTGTAGGCGGCGATGCCGCCGGAGACCACCAGCAGCACGCGCCGTCCGGCGAGGGTCACAGCCGCCAGCCGGAATGGATCGCCGCGATCCCGCCCGAAAGGTTGCGCACCTCGACCCGCGCGAGCCCGGCCGCGCGCATCATCCCGGCCAGGCGCTCCTGGTCGGGGAAGGTGCGGATGCTCTCGGCCAGGTACTGGTAGCTGGCGGCGTCCTTGGCGATCGCCTGGCCCAGGCGGGGCAGCACGCGGAACGACCAGGCATCATAGAGCGGGGCGAGGGCCGCGACCTGCACGCGGCTGAACTCCAGGCAGAAGAACCGTCCCCCCGGGCGCAGCACGCGCCTCGCTTCGGCCAGTACCGCGTCCTTGTCGGTGCAGTTGCGCAGGCCGAAGGCGATGCTGACGGTCTCGACCGAGCGGTCGGGCAGCGGCAGCGCCTCGGCATCGGCCACCAGGAAGGACAGCGCGCCGACCAGGCCGCGGGCGATGGCGCGGTCGCGGCCCACGCCCAGCATGCTGGCATTGATGTCCGACAGGATCGCCGGGCCGCCGCCGTGTTCGAGCCAGCCGAAGCTGATATCGCCGGTGCCGCCGGCCAGATCGAGCAGCCTGTGGCCCGGGCGCGGGGCCAGCGCGGCCAGGAACACCCGCTTCCAGACCCGGTGCACGCCGAGTGACATCAGATCGTTCATCAGGTCGTAGCGCGGGGCCACGCTGTCGAACACCGCACGCACCAGGGGCTTCTTGGCGGCGCGGGGGACCGAGCGGAAGCCGAAATCGGCGGTCGGTTCGGGGGGGGTGTCGTTCATGCTGGGCCCTGTATAGCCTGAGAGCCAGTCATGCCGGAACTCCCCGAGGTGGAAACCGTGATGCGCGGCCTGGCCGCCAGGCTGCAGGGCCGGGTGATCACGCGCGCCAGCGTCAACCGGCCCGACCTGCGCTTTCCCTTCCCGCCCGGTCTCGCCGAGCGGCTGACGGGGGCGCGGGTGGAGGGGTTCCGCCGGCGGGCGAAATACATCCTGATGCGCCTGTCGGGCGGGGACAGCCTGCTGCTGCATCTCGGCATGTCGGGGCGGATGGTGCTCGGGCCGGCGCGGCCGAACGCGGCGGTGCTGCACGAGCACCTGTCCTTCGAGACCGACGAGGGCTGGCGCGTCGGCCTGGTCGATCCGCGCCGGTTCGGCGCGGTCGATCTGGTGGCGACCGCGGCCGAGGACAGCCACCGGCTGCTGGCCGGGCTGGGCCCCGAGCCGCTCGAGGGGGATTTCACCGCCGCCACGCTGTCGGCTGCGCTGGCCGGCCGGCACGTGCCGGTGAAGGCCGCGCTGCTCGACCAGCGGGTGGTGGCGGGGCTCGGCAATATCTATGTGTGCGAGGCGCTGTTCCGGGCCCGGATCAGCCCGCGGCGGCTCGCCCGTTCGGTGGCCGGGGCGCGGGCGGCGCGGCTGGTTCCGGCGATCGTCGCGACCCTGACCGAGGCGATCGCGGCCGGCGGATCGAGTCTGCGCGACTATGTGCAGCCGGACGGGGAACTGGGCTATTTCCAGCATGAATGGAAGGTCTATGGCCGCGTGGGGCAGGCCTGCGAGCGCTGTCCGGGGCCGCCTGCCTGCCCGGGCATCGCGCGGCTGACCCAGTCCGCCCGCAGCACCTTCCATTGCCCGCGCACCCAGCGCTAGCTACTCAACCGGTGGACCGGTCGGCCAGGGGTACAGCGGATCGGGGGGCACAGCGGATCGGGCCCGCAGCAGGTGAGGCCCGCAGCAGCCAGAGGAGGCGCGACGTGACAGCCGGCTTTGAGACCATCCTGGTGGAGACCCAGGGCCGCGTGGGGGTGATCCGGCTCAACCGGCCGCAGGCGCTGAACGCGCTGTGCGACCGGCTGATGGATGAGCTCGGCACCCAGCTGCTGGCCTTCGATGCCGATCCGGCGGTGGGGGCGATCGTGCTGACCGGATCGGAGAAAGCCTTCGCCGCGGGCGCCGACATCAAGGAGATGAAGGACCGCAGCTTCCCCGACACGTTCCTGCATGATTTCATCTCCGGGCGGTGGGAGACGGTGCTGCGGGTGACCAAGCCGGTGATCGCGGCGGTGGCCGGCTTCGCGCTCGGCGGCGGCTGCGAGCTCGCCATGATGTGCGACATCATCCTGGCCGCCGACACTGCCCGTTTCGGCCAGCCGGAGATCAATCTGGGGGTGATCCCCGGCGCCGGCGGCAGCCAGCGCCTGACCCGCGCGGTGGGCAAATCCAAGGCGATGGAGCTGGTGCTGAGCGGGCGGATGATGGATGCGCAGGAGGCCGAGCGGGCCAATCTGGTCAGCCGGGTGGTGCCGGCCGATCAGCTGCTGACCGAGGCGGTGGCGCTGGCCGCCCGGATCGCGGCGCTGTCGCCGGTGGCGGTGGCGATGGCCAAGCAGGCGGTGAACCGCGCCTTCGAGACCACGCTGGCCGAGGGCGTTCGGGGCGAGCGGCAGATGTTCCTGTCGCTGTTCGGCACCCCCGATCAGCGCGAGGGAATGGCGGCGTTCGTGGAAAAGCGCAAGCCGGCATTCACGCGTTGACGGATCCGCCCTCGTGGGGGGCGGCAAACGCTTTCTTGACAGGCCAGGGGGCGGTGCATAAAAACATTTCTCCCTGGCGGCCTATGGCGGCACACGTGATCCTGGTCAGGACCGCGCGCTGGGATAGTGTCTGGCATGTAAACGACTGGATCGAGCACGTTAAATGGCGAACACGGCGTCCGCGCGCAAGCGCATCCGGCAGACGGCAAAGCGGACTGCGCGTAACAAGGCCCGCAAATCTCGGGTGCGGACATTCGTGAAGAAAGTCGAGCTGGCGATCGCCGGCGGCGACAAGGCTGCTGCGGCCGAGGCATTGCGGGCGGCGCAGCCCGAGATGCAGCGCGCCACCGGCAAGGGCGTGATGCATGCCAATACCGTGGCCCGCAAGCTGTCGCGGCTCGCCGCGCGCATCAAGTCGCTGAACGCCGCCTGACGGCTGCGCGCCGAAACTCCGGGCGCGCGGCGCCCGGACGATCGTTCCGATCTTCGCGATCCGGGCTTGTTTTGTTCACGTAACTTAAGGGCGTTACTTCGGGCCATTCGGGGACTATCTCCCCGAATGACGGTTGTACTTTATGTTTAGCTGAAATGGCGTTGAATTGACGCGGGTTTGACTGTTGAATAACGAGTTTTTATTTGCCCTGACGATCCTGGCTGCGATACTTCTTTGAAAGCTGGCCGGCCTGGAACGATGGGGGAAGGCCCCGCGTTCTGGTCCGATACCGGCGGGGTGGAGAGAAACCGATCGCGCGCCGCCTGACAGGGCAGGCGCCGTGTGGGCAGGTGTGGTGACGGCAAAATCCGGCGGCATGGAGCAGGAGGTGATGGCTTCGGCAGATCCGGTCTGCGCCGAGGCGCCGCAACTGGCAGCGCAGTGGGCGCGGGTGCGCGGGCGGCTGCAGAGCGATGTCGGCGATATCGAATACCGCACCTGGCTGCGCCAGATGACCCTGACCGGGCTTGACGGCGACGAGGTCACGGTAACGCTGCCGTCACGCTTCCTGCGCGACTGGGTCCGTGGCCATTATGGCGACCGGCTGAACCAGCTTTGGCAGACCGAAAATCGCGAGATCCGCCGGGTGGATATCCGCGTCGGCGGCAATCCCGCAGGCCTGGCCGAGAGCATCGCTCCGGCGCCCGAAAGCGCCTCCTCGATCGTGCTTCCGCCCGGCGTCGAGAGCCCGCCAGCCCTGCCGGCCGCGGCCGAGACCCGCGCCGGCGGACGCCAGGAGACAAGGTCGGAACTGGCCGGGGCGCTCGATCCGCGCTGCAGCTTCGACAGTTTCGTGGTCGGAAAGCCCAACGAATTCGCCCATGCCTGCGCCCGGCGCGTCTCCGAACAGCCGGCCTCGCCCGGTTTCAACCCGCTGTTCCTCTATGGCGGGGTCGGTCTCGGCAAAACCCATCTGATGCACGCAATCGCCTGGGAACTGACCGCCGGCGCGCGCGCCGGCCGTGCCGCCCCGGTTTCGGTCGCCTACATGTCGGCCGAGAAGTTCATGTACCGCTTCATCGCCGCGATCCGCAGCCAGTCCACCATGGAATTCAAGGAGCAGCTGCGCAGCGTCGATGTGCTGATGGTGGACGACATCCAGTTCCTGATCGGCAAGGACAATACCCAGGAAGAATTTTTCCACACCTTCAACGCCCTGGTCGATGCCAGCCGGCAGATCGTGGTCTCGGCCGACAAATCGCCCTCCGATCTGTCGGGCCTCGACGACCGGCTGCGCACCAGGCTCGGCTGCGGCATGGTCGCCGATCTGCACGCCACCACCTTCGAGCTGCGCATCTCCATCCTGGAAGCCAAGGCGGCGCGGGCGGCGGTCGCGGTGCCGCCCAGGGTGATGGAGTTCCTGGCCCACAACATCACCTCCAATGTGCGTGAACTGGATGGGGCGCTGAACCGGCTGATCGCGCATTCGCAGATGTTCGGCCGGCCGATCACCCTGGAAACCACCCAGGAGGTGCTGCACGACATCCTCAAGGCGCATGACCGTCGCGTGACCATCGAGGAGATCCAGCGCCGGGTCGCCGAACACTGGCATATCAAGATGTCGGACATGTCCTCCGCCAGGCGGGCCCGCGCCGTCGCCCGGCCGCGCCAGGTGGCGATGTATCTGGCCAAGCAGCTGACCAGCCGCAGCCTGCCGGAAATCGGCCGGAAATTCGGCAACCGTGACCATACCACGGTGATGCACGCGGTCAGCCGCATCGGCGAACTGATGGCGCTCGACGCCGCCTTCGCTGAGGATGTGGACCTGCTGCGGCGCATGCTGGAATCGGGCGGCCGCTAGTGTCCCGATTCCGAAATTCGCAGCAGTGAAATGTGGTCGGAACCGGGACCCCAGCTCTTTGTTTTCAGTGGCCTGCTGATCCCCGAACTTCGCGGTGAGGAACCGCGAACTTCGGGGGCAGGACACTAGGGTCTGTGATCCCGTTGGGCACCTCGTCGGGCACCCTGTCCGCCACCCTATCGGCCACCCCATCCGGCGGCGCGTCCGGCATTCAGCCCGGAGGCAAATCCGGCGGGAAGCAGCGCGATCGCCCCGCCTT
>DAICZL010000749.1 GCA_027311165.1 bacterium | reverse complement strand
CCACCGGCTGATCCGCCGGCAGCCGGCGGATCAGCACGCCGAGCAGGCTGCCGATGCAGGGCGCGATCACGACAATGGGCAACCAGTCGGGCAAATCCTGCGGTATCCTGTGGGTCTGACGTCCGGCGGCACTTGCCACGCCGGCGCGGTTGCGCACAACCCGGATCGCTGGCAAGCAGATCGCGAGGTGCCAGATGGATATGAACGCCCCCGGCCAGGACCAGATCGAGACGCTGGCCGCGCTGCTGGGCGGGCAGGGACATTGCGACCAGAAGGTGATCGAGCGCGGCCGGCGGGTGGCGGCGGAAAGCGGCCAGCGGCTGGACGCGGTGCTGATGCAGCTCGGTCTGGTCAGCGAACGCGGCCTGGCGCAGGCCTATGCGAGCCTGCTCGGCATCCCGATCGCGACGCCGGAGCGCTACCCCGATCTGACGCCGCTGTATCCCGAGCGGCTGACCGCGCGCTTCCTGCGTGGCGCGCGCGCGATCCCGGTCGCGGTCGAGGACGAGGCTCTGGTGGTCGCCGCCGCCGATCCGCTGGACAGCTTCACCCCCGCCGCGATCGCCGCCGCCACCGGCCGGCGGGTGGTGCTGGAGGTGGCGGTCCCGATCGAGCTGGAGGCGGCACTCGACCGGCTCTACCGCGAGGAGACCCCGGGCGAGGAGAGCGGGGGCGGGGAAGCCGGCGAGGCCGAGCCGCTGGAGGAAGACGCCGAGCGGCTGAAGGACCTGGCGAGCGAGGCGCCGGTGATCAGGCTGGTCAACCAGATCATCTCCCGCGCCGTCGAGACCCAGGCCTCGGACATCCATATCGAACCCTTCGAGGACCGGCTGCGGGTCCGTTACCGCTATGACGGGGTGCTGCAGGAGGCGGACAGCCCTTCGTCGCGGCTGACCGCGGCGATCACCTCGCGCATCAAGATCATGGCCAGGCTCGACATCGCCGAGCGCCGCTTGCCCCAGGACGGGCGCATCAAGCTCGCGGTGCGGGGCCATGAGATCGATTTCCGCGTCTCTACCATTCCCTCGCTGCATGGCGAGACGGTGGTGCTGCGCGTGCTCGATCGCTCCGCCGTGGTGTTCGACTACGCGAGGCTCGGCCTGCCCGCGCATGTGATCGAGCGCTGGAGCCGGGCGCTGTCGCTGCCCAACGGCATCGTGCTGGTCACCGGCCCGACCGGCAGCGGCAAGACCACGACGCTGTATACCGGCCTGCTGTCGCTCAATTCGGTGGTGCGCAAGGTGGTCACGGTCGAGGACCCGATCGAGTACCAGCTGCGCGGGATCAACCAGATCCAGGTGAAGCCGCAGATCGGGCTGAATTTTGCCGCCCTGCTGCGCTCGATCCTGCGCCAGGACCCCGATGTGATCATGGTGGGCGAGATCCGCGATCTGGAAACCGCGCAGATCGCGGTGCAGGCGGCGCTGACCGGCCATCTCGTGCTCTCCACCCTGCACACCAACTCGGCCGCCGCCACCATCACCCGGCTGCGCGACATGGGGCTCGAGGATTATCTGCTGACCGCGGTGCTGCGCGGGGTGCTGGCGCAGCGGCTGGTGCGAAGGCTGTGCGCGCAGTGCCGGACCGAGACCGAGGCGGCGCCGGAGGTGATCGCGCGGTTCCGGCTGGACCAGCGCACGACGCGCCGGCCGATCACGCTGTGGCACGCCGCCGGCTGTCCGCAATGCCGCGGCACCGGCTATCGCGGGCGCCTCGCCATCGCCGAGTTCCTGGAACCCGACGCGGCGATCGAGCGGCTGGTGTTCAGCCACGCCGATCACTCCGAGATCGAGCGCGCCGCCGTGGCGGCCGGGATGAAGACGATGTTCGATGCCGGGCTGGAAGCGGCGCTGGAGGGCATCACCACCGTGGAGGAGATGGTGCGCAGCATCCGCGCCGAGGCTTGAGCATGGGCCGGGTCGAGAGCATGGCCGAAGTGATCCGCCACCGCCCGGCCGCGCGCGTTCCCGCCGGCCGGGTCCCGCGGTCCGGCAGGCGCTGAGCCGGATGCCCGAGTTCCGCTACACCGCGATCACCCCGACCGGCGAGGTCGCCCATGGCGTGATGGAGGCCGACAGCGAGTCCGCGGTGATCGACCGGCTGAAGCGGCAGGGCAACATCCCGATGCGCGCCGAGCCGGCCGATGCCAGCGGCTTTCTCTCCGGCCTGCTGCGCATGGAATTCGCCCGCTCCAAGGCGCTGACCCGCCAGGAGGTGACCAATATCACCCGCGAGCTGGCGATCATGCTGGAAGCCGGGCAGGATCTGGACCGGGCGCTGCGCTTCCTGATCGACACCGCGGCCAATGCGCGGATGCGCGGGGTGATCGAGCGGCTGCGCGCCACGGTGCGCGATGGCGGTGCCTTCGCGACCGCGCTCGGCCAGCATCCGAAGAGCTTCTCGAAACTCTATGTCGGCCTGGTGCGGGCCGGCGAGGCCGGCGGCGCGCTGGCCCATGCGCTCGACCGGCTGGCGGTGCTGCTGGAGCGCCAGCGCAGCCTGACCGCCACGGTGAAATCGGCGATGATCTATCCGACGCTGCTGCTGGTCGCGGCGATCGGCGCGATCACGCTGTTGCTGACCCAGGTGCTGCCGCAATTCGTGCCGCTGTTCGAGCAGAACGGCGCGAAGCTGCCGGGGCCGACCCAGATGCTGATCACCATGGGCGATCTGGTGTCCGGCTACGGGCTGTATGCGCTGCTGGCGATCCTGCTGCTGGTGCTGGTGGTGCGCCAGGCGCTGACTTATCCCGGGCCCAGGCTGTTCGTGGACCGGCTGGTGCTGCGGCTGCCGGTGCTGGGCGGGCTGACGCGGGAATTGCTGGCCGCCAGGTTCTCGCGCACGCTGGGAACGCTGCTGCAGAACGGCATGCCGCTGATCGCGGCGCTGGGGATCGTGCGCGACGTGATCGGCAACCGGGCCGCGGTGCTGGCGGTGGATCGCGCGACCGAGAGCGCCAAGGGCGGCGCCGGATTGTCGCGGCCGCTGGGCGAGGCCGCCATCTTCCCGATCCGCACCATCTACCTGCTGCGCCTGGGCGAGGAGACGGCGCAGTTGGGACCCATGGCGCTGCGCGCGGCGGAGATCCACGAGGAGCAGACGCGGCTCGGCGTGCAGCGGCTGGTCTCGCTGCTGGTTCCCGCCATCACCATCGTGATGGGCGCGGCGGTGGCCGGGATCGTGTCCTCGTTGCTGCTGGCGATGCTCAGCCTCAATGACCTGGCGAACTGATCCCCTTCCTGGCGGTGGTCGGGGAGGACGTCCCTTGCACGCAGGTCACGCAAGGCCAGAGGCCTCAATCCCTCAGCGCCCCGGGGGGACTCCCGAAAGGGCCTCGGACGCCATTCCGTGCGGCGTGCCCCCCAAGGAATGCAGGGCCCGGAGGGGGATGGGGGAGCGCTGCTCCCCGGCGGGTTCCAAGGGCGGAGCCCTTGGCCTTGCCTCCCGAGGCTTCACCCTGCTTGAGATGATCATCGTGCTGGTGATCCTGGGCCTGGTGATGGGTCTCGCGCTGACCCGCGGCCCGATGCGCGGCCCGATGCTGGAGGCGACCGCCGCGGCGAGGGAGATCGCCCAGACCCTGCGTCTCGCCCGCTCCAGCGCGATCGCGAACAACCGCACGGTCACGGTGGTGGTGGATGTGGCGCAGCGGAGCTTCCGCGTCGATGCCGCCCCGCCCAGGGTGCTGCCCGCCGGCGTCACGGTCTCGGTGACCGCGGTGGCCGGCGAGACCAGGGGGGCCAATCTGGGGGCGATCAGCTTCGAGCCCGACGGCAGTTCCTCGGGCGGGCGGATCGAGCTGGTGACCGGCACGCATCACCTGCAGGTGGGCGTGGACTGGCTGACCGGGCGGGTCAGTCTGGCCGATGCGCACTGAGCGCGGCTTCACCCTGCTGGAGGTGCTGGTCGCCTTCATCATCGCCGCGCTGGCGCTGGCGGTCTTGTTCCAGGGCGCGGTGAGCGGGCTGGTGGCGGCGCGCACCGCCGGCCGCTACCAGGAGGCGGTGGCGCTGGCGCGCTCGCATCTGGCGACGCTGGCGGCCGGGGGAAATCTGATCGCGCGCGAGGTCTCCGGCGATGATGGCGACGGGTTCCACTGGAGCGGGCGGATCGCCCCTGCCGGCAGCGTGCTCGCCCATCGCAGCGAAGACGATGCTTCCAACGGCACGCCGCCGCTGCGGGCCACGCTGTTCGCGATCAGCGTCACCGTGTCGTGGAAGACCGACGGGTCGACGCGGGAGGTGCGGCTGGAAACCGCCCGGCTGGCGACCGGGCCGGCGGGCGGCGGCTGAGGGACGGAATGAGGGCATCGGGGATGGAGCGATGGTCCCCCACCCCCTGGCACCCCCCCGCGAGCAGGTCGCGAGGGG
>DAICZL010000123.1 GCA_027311165.1 bacterium | reverse complement strand
TCTCGGGCGGGCGGAGGGATGGGGCGGCTCATCGGGGCATCAGCCGAGCGAGGACAAAGGCCCCGGCGTGTCGGGGCGCAGGGGCATGAGTGCAGGGCGCACGGGCAAGGGGCATTGGCAGAGGGGCACGATAGCGGATGCAGCTTCCCCGACGCAGTGTGATCCTGAGGCAGTGTGATCCTGCCGGACTGGCCCTGCCGGACTGGCGCTGCCGGACTGGCCCTGCCGCAATGCCTCTGCCGCACTGGCCCCAGCTGCCCGCGCCGCGCCGGGCCTCTCAGATCGCGTGGCGTCCGGGCGCCGGCTTGGCGTGGCGGCTGGGACCGGGCGATCGCGGACAGGGACCCGCCGCTCCGGCGGCAAACGGGCGCAGGTGGACCGCGCACCGTGGATCCGTGCGCGCCGCGGCCACGATCACTGAGTGGCGGCCTGCGGTTCGCCGATCGGCGGGGCGGCGACCTTGGGCGGTTCGGCAATGGCGATCGGCAGGGTTGCGAGATCCTGCCTGGCCTCGGCCAGGCCCTGGGCCATCGCGCGTTCCAGCCATAATTTCGCCTCGAGCGGATCGACCGTGCCGGCGAGCCCGCGCGCAAGATAGCGCCCCAGCATCATCTGGGCCCGGCCATGGCCCCGTTCGGCGGCGGCGCGGAACCAGCGCAGCGCGGCCGGGCGATCCACCGCCACGTCATGGCCGCCGCCATACAGGGCGCCGAGCGCGAACATCGCCCCGACATGCCCCGCCTTGGCCGCCTGATCGAACAGCGCCAGCGCCCCGGCATGGTCGCGCGGGCCGCCTTTGGCGTTGACCATCATCTCGCCGAGTGCCACCTGGGCATCGGCCATTCCGGCACTGGCGGCCCGGCTGATCCAGTCCCTGGCTGCCACCAGGTCGGGCTCCACGCCGCGGCCCTCGGCCAGCATGCGGCCATACCAGTAGCGCGCATTGACCACGCCTTCCGCGGCCTTGCGCAGCCATTCGGCGGCGCGGCGGTCGTCGCGCTCGACGCCAACGCCCTCGGCCAGGCAGACGCCGAAATTGAACGCCGCCAGCAGATCGCCCTCCTCGGCCGCCTTCTCGAACCACTGGCGGGTGCGCACCGCATCTTCCGGCCCCGCCGCCCCGGCCATCACCAGATTGGCGAGATCGGCATTGGCGGCCTGATCACCGGCCTCGGCCGAGCGGCGGAACCAGCGCGCCGCCTCCTCCGCATCGCGCGGCATGCCGGCGCCTGTCAGATACAGCATGCCCAGCGCCCGCGCCTCCGCGGCATGGCCCGCTTCCGCGGCGCGCAGATACCAGATCGCCGCCTCGGCGTAGTTGGGCGGCAGCGCCCCGCCCTTGGTGTAGAGATCGCCGACCAGGGCCGCCGCCTCGGCATCGCCGCCGAGGGCCGCGCGACGCAGCCAAGATTCGCCGTGCACCGGATCGCGCTTGACGCCGTTGCCTTCCATCAGCGCGAGACCATAGCGCGCCTGCGCCACCGACAATCCCTTTTCGGCCGCGAACTGGTAATGCTCGACCGCCTTGGCCGGATCGCCCGGCACGCCCATCGCCCGCTCGGTCATCACCCCCAGCAGGTAATGGCCGGTGGGCAGCCCTGCCTCGGCGGCCTCGGCGATGAAGCGGGCCGCGCGGCTGGCCAGTTCCGGCTCGGTATGGGTGCGGCGCAGCAGCGCCATGCCATAGCCCAGCGCTCCCTGGGGGCATTTCGCGGCGGCGGATTTCTCGTAGAGTCGCTCGGCCTCCGGCAGGTCGCGCAGCGCCTCGGGCCCGGAGGTGAGGATATAGGCGAGCAGCGCCTGCCCGTCCGCCGAGCCGGCGGCAGCGGCGCGCCTGGCCCAGGACAGGGCGGCGGTGAAGTCCGGCTGATGGCCGCTGGCCGGCTTGGCCCGGGCCTCGAACAATCCCGCCGCCGGCCGTGCCGAGCCTTTCGCGTCCTGGTCGGGCGCGGCGATGCCATGGACATACAGCGCGGCCAGCAGCGACTGCGCCTCGACATGATCCTTGTTGGCTGCGCGCAGCAGCCAGCGGACGCCTTCCGCCTGGCTCGGCGGCACTCCGGCGCCTTCCAGGTAGCAGCGCGCGGTGCGGTATTCCGCGTCGGTCAGTCCCGACTGGGCGGCGCGGGCATAGAGCGGGAAGGCCCGCGCCGCCTCGCCGGCAGCGGAGAGCTGGAGCGCCCGTTTGAGCGCGCTGGATGGCGACAGCCACCCTGCGACCCGATCCCCGACCTTCATTCTGCGCGTCCCCGATCCGCCAACCGAGAGACCCCGATATGGGGTCGGCTCACGGCTCGTGCATCGAGTCCAGCGCCAGCGGCATCACACGGTCCAGCAGATATTCCAGAACGGTGCGCTGGCCGATGCCGATATCAGCCTCGACCGGCATGCCGGGCAGCAGCCGGAACTCATTGGGCAGATGGCGCAGGTTGAGCTGATCGATCGAGATGCGCACCAGGAAGGTCGGGTAGGCGTTGGGCGCCACCACCGGCGGCGAGATCGACTGCACGGTGGACTGGATCGGCGTGGCCAGAGATTGCGGCTGCGAGCCCAGCCCGGCGCCGACCATCGAATTGGACGGGGCCGAGAAACTGTCGGGGCTAACATAGCGCACGGTGCCGGCAGCGGTGCCATAGCGCGAGAACGGGAAGGTCTGCAGCTTGATGGTGACCGGATCACCGACCTTGGCCCAGCCCTGATCGGTGCCGGACAGGAAGGCCTGCACTTCGAGGGTGGCGTTCAGCGGCACCAGGGTGATGAACTCATCGCCCGGATTGAGCACGGTGCCGGGCGAGATCTTGGCGACGTTCAGCACCGTTGCGTCCTGATCGGCGCGCAGGTCGATCATGGTGGTGCGCATCACCGCCTTCTTCAGCGCCTCCTGGGCGTTGGACAAGGTGGTCGCGTCGTCCGAAAGCTTCTGCGACAGATCGGAGAACCACTGGCCGATCCAGGCATCCCGCGCGGCGCGGTCGGAGGCGAGCGTGGCCTTGGCGTTCTCGGCGGTCTGCAGGGCATTGTCGAGATAGCGCTGCATCTCGGCGCGGTAATCCTCGGCCTGCAAGGTGTTCAGCCGGCTGCCGACCTGCAGACGCTCGAGCTCCTTGCGCATCACTTCCATGTCGTGGGCGTAGTTCAACCGTTCCTTATACCCATCGGCATCCGACAGGCTGCGCGAAACCAGCGCCATGTCCGCGGCGATCTTCTGGTTATAGTCATCGACGGTGAACGTGTACTGCGACTGGCGCTGGGCATACAGCGCCGCCTGCAGCATCTTGTTCGGGTCGAGCCCAACATAGGTGTAGGGCTTCTTGTTCAACTCCGCCTGCTCACGGTCGGTCTGGGCGACCAACGTGGCCACCTGCGCCTCGAGCGCGGAGCGGTCGGATTGCGGGTTGGTGGGATCGAGCCGCGCCAGCAGATCGCCCTTGCGCACCACCTGGTTGGTGTTGACGTAGATCTGGCGCAGCACCGTGGTTTCCAGCGCCGAAATGACGATGGGATTGTCGATCGTGGCGATCTTGCCGGTGGCGGTCACCGTGACATCGACCGGGAAGAACGCGATCACCGCAATGAAGAGCGCCCACATCGAGGTGATAATCCAGGTGGTCGCCCGCGCCGAAGCCGGGATCGGGATATCCAGGATCGCCTGGGAAGGCGACTGGAATTCCAGCAGCGCTGGGACCGGCGGCTCGGCCCGCGCGACGTCCCGGGACTTAGTCTCCTTGGACGAGGACGGGAGAGTGAGCTGCATGGCGCGGTCCCTGTGTTTCGAGATGACGGTTCTGCTGCGTCCAGAGCTGGCGGTAGATGGCGCAGCGTTCCAGCAGCACCCGGTGCGGCGCGAGGTCCATGACCTTGCCGCGATCCAGGACCAGGATCAGATCGCATTCGGTGAGCGATGACAGACGGTGCGACACGATCACCATGGTCCGGCCGGTGGCGATGCGCAGGAGGTTGGCGTTGACCAGCGCCTCGCTTTCCGGATCGAGCGCGCTGGTCGCCTCGTCCAGGATCAGAATGCGCGGATCGGTGATCAGGGCCCGCGCGATCGCCAGACGCTGGCGCTGGCCGCCCGAGAGGTTGGGCGAGCCTTCCTCGATGAAGGTCTCGTAGCCGGCCGGCATGCGCTCGATGAATTCCTCGGCGCCGGCGAGCCTTGCCGCGCGCACCACGTCTTCCAGCGTGAGCCCCGGCCGACCGCCGATGATGTTCTCCCGCACCGACCCGCGAAACAGGAAGTTCTCCCGCAGCACCACACCGAAATTCTTGCGCAGGTGCTGAAGATTGATCTCGCGCAGATCGGTCCCATCGATCTTCAGGAAGCCGCTATATTCCCGGTTGATGCCCTGCAGCAGCCGGGTGATGGTCGATTTGCCAGAGCCCGACTTGCCGACCACGCCCAGCATCGTGCCCGCCGGCACCTCGAAATGGATGCCATCGAGCGCCGGACTGCTGGAGCGGGGATAGGTGAACACCACCTTGTCGAAGGAGATCGCCCCGGCGAATTTCGGCCGCAGACCGCCGCCGGCGGCGTTGGTCTCGCTCGGCTGGTTCAGCACTTCGGCCACCTTGGCGACCGCCATGCGGACCTCTTCGAAATCGTCCATCAGCTTGGCCATGCTGACCAGCGGACCGGCGACCCGGCCCGACAGCATCATGAAGGCCATCAGACTGCCGACACCGAGCCCTTCCTGGTTGTTGGTAATCGCGATGTAGGCCCCGATCATCACCACGCCGGTATGGGCCATGCGCTCGAGCGGATTGGCCAGGGTCTGCGGCCAGTTCGACAGCCGCCCCGCCGCCATGCGCCACTTGCCGACCTCGGCCACCTTCTCATCCCATTTCTCGCGCTGCGCCGGTTCCAGCGCCAGGGATTTGATGGTGCGGATGCCGTGCACCGTCTCGATCAGCACGGCGCTGCGGGCGATTTCGGCATTGACCAGCTTGCCGATCAGCACCCGGATCGGATGCATGAAGGCGATCACGATCAGCACCACGCACAGCGCGAAGACCACCACCATCCAGGCCAGCGTCACGTTCAGGTAGAACAGGAACGGCACCAGGATCAGCAGGGTGGCGATGTCGATGAACGTGGTCAGCAGCCGCCCGGTGAGGAATTCCCGCACCCGGTAGATCATCGCCGCCTTGAAGGTCACCTCGCCGGACGGATGGCTCTCGAAATAATCGAGCGTGAGCCGCAGCAGCCGGTTGAACACGTGCAGGCTGAGATAGGCGTCGACCCGGGTGCCGATGGTGACGATCAGCAGCCGCCGCGCCGAACCCAGCAGCGTGTCGTAGAGCATCATGATCGCCAGCAGCAGCGAGATCATCGCCAGCGTGGACAGGCTCTGATGCGTCAGCACCTTGTCGATGGTGATCATCACCAGCAGCGGCGGCAGCAACTGCAGCATGGTGATGGTCAGCGACGAGATGAAGATGTCGCGCAGGATCTGCCGCTGGCGCAGCACCACCCGCACCAGCCAGGCCAGCGAGAAGGGCTGATCTTCCTCCGACAGGCCACGCTCGGGGCGGACCAGCAATACCTCGCCCGACCAGACCTGCGACAGGCGCAGTTCGTCAACCGGCACCGGCGATTCGTTGGCCGAGGCGCGGGGGTCGCGCAGCATGATCACGTTATTGGCGGCATTGACGCCCACCAGCATCGCCGCGCTGCCGTCGGAGAGCAGCAGCACCACCGGGCTGCCGCCATCCATCTTCATCAGATGCCGCCAGCGCAGCCGCACCGCCTGGGCCCACAGCCCCGCTTCCCGCAGCCAGACCACCAGCGAGGCCGGTGAGGGGATTTCCTCCCCCGCCGCCGGCCGGAATTCCGCCGGATCGAGCGACGTGCCATAGAACCGGGCGATCGCGATCGCTGCTTCCATGCGGATCTGGACCGCATCCGCGCCGAGCCCCTCGGCTCCGATCGTGCCGAAGGCGTCCTGCGCGCCTCCGTTCGCGGAAGACCCGGCACCGCCCGCAGACGTGTTGCCGCCTGGCCCGCTTCCCGTCGATCCGCGATCAGGGTCCGCAGACCCCGCCGGAGTTCCGTCTGTCACATCCACAAGCGGTTCCCTTCAGACGATGATGCACGCCATGCCGACACAGGCGGCAGACCCGGCAAACGACGCCGGCCGAAACCATCAGAGCCGACCCAGCATAGAGACCCGACGCCACGCCTGCCGCCGACCCGGTCCCACTGCGCTCGCCGGAGGGGCAGCCCCTTACGGATGCAGCGATCCCCGGTTGCAGCGTCCAACGCACTCCCTGCGAACGGCGAGGACCTCTCGTCGCCACGCAGCCACGCCAGGAATTCGTTCAGGCCCGTCTCGTCAAACCTTCCGCCATCAGCAGGCCCGACCGGTCGCCCCGAGCCCGGCGGCCTTCGCCGCGAGCCCGAACCAGCCCGACACAGAAACCAGCCCCACACACAAACCAACCAGGAACCAAACCAGGATGCCCTGCGATCTATTCCAGCCCGAAGCCGACAGGCGCGAAATAGTGGCGGCCAACGCCGTGCCGACCCGTTGCTGCTCGACCAGTGTTGCTGCGCGACCAGTTTCGTCCCGACCCGTGCCGCAGTTACGCCGCCTATGCCCGATCACGGCCCTGCCCGCAACACTTACGCATAATCCCTCTTTACGCGACCTTACCATGACGGCCGCCACCGGGGGATCAAATTATGGATCACATTCGCGCGGGCCGGCCCCGCCCCCCTCTTTTCATCCGGCGCCGCTGGCCCCAGGCTAGCCCCAAACGGCCAGCTTCCAATCCGCAGCCCGGCCGTGCGGACCACAAGGGACCGGAAAGCGCCAGCTCATGAC
>DAICZL010000726.1 GCA_027311165.1 bacterium | reverse complement strand
CGCGGACAGCGCCCCGCCCCGGCGCGGTCGCGAAACCCTCCGCCCCGGACGCGACGTTCGCCGCGGCAGCGGCGGCCGGCAGACTGCCAGCCCGTAGGCTGCGGCCCGTGGGAACCCTGATCAAACCCGCCTCCCGCGCGGTCCTGACCGGCAATGCCGCGCCGACGCGGCAGTCGCTGTCGCAGCGACAGTCCCGCGGCGCACCGCCGCGCGGCATCGCCTCACCACCCGAACACGGCGCGCGCACCTGCCCCGCTTCCGTCAATCGTGCCGGCGCCATCACAGGCGCGGTCGGGGCCGGGCCTAATACCGCTCGGCGGAGAGATCGAGCAGCGGAAACGCGCTATGCACATGCGCGCGCGTCACCGGGGCGGCGGCCTGCAGATAGGAGCGATCGAGCCCCGCGAACCCGGTTACCCCGAGCAGGCCGAGGCAGATGCGGATCTCCTCCTCCAGCAGCTCCAGCACCCGGCACACCCCGGCGATGCCGGCCGCCGCCAGGCCGTAGACGAACAGCCGGCCGATCACGACGGTATCGGCGCCGAGCGCGATCGCCTTCACCACGTCGCTGCCGCGGCTGAACCCGCCATCGACCAGCACCCGGGCGCGGCCGGCCACCGCCGCGACCACCTCGGGCAGCACATCGAGCGCGCCCGGGCAATGGTCGAGCTGGCGGCCGCCATGGTTGGAGACATAGATGCCCTCCACCCCCAGATCGCAGGCGCGGCGCGCGTCCTCGGCGGTGGCGATGCCCTTCAGGATCAGCCCGATCCGATGCCGCGCCTTGAAGCGCTCGATGTCCGCCCAGCTGACCCCGGCCTGGAACTCCATGCCGGCATTCTGGTTCCAGTATTTGCGGAACCGCTTCGCCAGATCGCGCTCGCGACGGCTGTACTGGGCGCTGTCCACGGTGATGCAGAACACGTCATAGCCGGCATCCACCGCGCGGCGGACATGCTCGTCGATGAACTCCTCGCCGCCCCGGACATAGAGCTGGAACACTTTGGGCCCGGTGCCGGCGGCTGCCGAGGCTTCCAGGCCCGGTTTCGTGACCGAGCTGATGAAGGCCGGCACGCCGAACGCGCCGGCCGCAGCGGCGACGCTGGCCCCGCCGCCCGGCTCGAAGCTCTCCAGCGAACCGACCGGCGCCAGCGCCACCGGCAGGCGGACCGGCAGGCCGAAGAACCGCGCCGAGAGATCGATGGCCGAGACATCGACCAGCACGCGCGGACGGAAGGCGACGCTGTCCAGCGCCTGGCGGTTGCGCGCGAGCGTGGTCTCGGTCTCGGTGCCGCCGACCAGATAATCCCAGGCGAACTGGTCGAGCCGCAGCCGCGCCGCACGGATGATCTCGTGCAGGGTCAGGAATTCTTCCGCCGCGTTCGCGGTCATGCGCGTCTCCCTGGTTCGGGTGGGCCGGTCCATGTCAGCCGGCTCCGGCGTCAGACTCTCCAGAAACGAAGGCCGGAGCGAAGGGTGAGGTTCGCTCCCTCAATGGGCACCCGGCAGGGCCGGATGCGGCAGCACCGCACCCTGCCGGGCGCGGTAGATCATCATGCCCTCGATCACCCGCTGGACGTAGTTGCGAGTCTCGTTGAACCCGATCAGCTCGATCCAGTCGATCATCTCCGGCGGCGCCGGGACGGCACTGGCGACCCGCGCCTCGCTGGTCGCCGCCGGGGCGACCGCCGCCTGGCTGGCCCCCGTCTGGCTGGCCCCCGCCTGGCTGGCCCCGTCCGGAGCGGCCGGCCCCGCATTACCCCCATCGCCCGGCGCCGCCGTGCCGGCCACCTCCGGCCGCGCC
>DAICZL010000720.1 GCA_027311165.1 bacterium | reverse complement strand
CAGCCAGTCCATGCCGATCAGCATGTCGATCCCCCCCAGCGGCAGGTCGGCCACCACGATCTCGGCACCCTGACGGAGTTCCTGGCCGATCCGCACCGAAGCGAAGCGGTGCCGGTGCGTCGCAATCGGGGTGAGATCGACCCCGCGCGTCGCCCCCCCCGGCAGATCGCCCGCCATCGCCCCTGGGCCGAGGCCGAGCCGTGCCGCGGCGCGGGTGGTCAGCGTGGTGGCGCTGAAGCCGGTATCCAGGATCGCCGAGACCGTCTGGCCGTCGATCTCCACCGGCACGAACAAAAGGCCGCGATCGGAGCGCGCCGCGCGGATCGCGGGCGGTGCATCCGGCCAGGGCGGTGCGGCGGCGACACAGGAGCGCGGCCGGTACAGAGTCATCCGCCCCGCCGGAAGATCGAGATCGACCGCGAAGCCCGACAGCACATCGGCGCCCACCAGCCCGGCGACGGACCGGCCGGCCACGCTGCGGATCGGCAGCGTGCCGACCACCAGGCTATGCTCGGGCAGATCGAGCCCGCCGAGTTCGAAGCGGTCGATCAGGGCGTTGCGGCTTTCGGTGGAGCCGGCGATGCCCTCCACCAGCGAGACGCGGCCGGGATCGGGGGGCAGGCCCAGCGCCCCGGCGGTCTCCACCGTCAGCATCGTCGCCTCGGCCCCGGTGTCCAGCAGCAGGCTCACCTTCCTGCCCTCGATCCGCGCCGGCATCACCAGCAGATTCCAGTGCGGATCGAAGGCGACCGGCACGCTGGTGGCGCGATCCAGCCGGCAGCCCTCGGCTGCGGGCGGCGGCGGGGCGCAGCCAGCCAGCAAAGCGAGGCCCAGAAGTGCCATGCCCGGCAGGGTGACGCCTGGCACCGGCCAGACCAGGTGCCGGCGGACGGCCGATCGCGCGGTCAGCGCCGGCGGTCCCTGAGGATCTCGCGCGCCGCGTTATGCCCTGGCACTCCCCCCACCCCGCCGCCCGGATGGGCCGAGGATCCGCATTGGTACAGCCCCTTCAGCGGGCTGCGGTAATCGGCGAAATGCGGCGCCGGCCGGGCGAAGAACAACTGATCGGCGTTGAGCTCGCCATGGAAGATGTGGCCATGCGGGCTGCCGATCCGGGCCTCGATGTCGGGCGGCGTCAGCACCTGCATGCCGATGATGCCGTCGGAAAAGCCGGGGGCATGGGCATCGACCACGTCCAGCACCGTCCTGACGAATTCGTCGCGCCGGCTCTCCCATGTGCCTTCGGCCAGCGTGTAGGGCGCATGCCCGCCGAACAGATGCAGGACATGCTTGCCGCGGGGCGAGATCGTGTCGTCGACGAAACTGGGCGCGACCGGCGTGATGAATGGCTGGCGCGAGAAATTGCCCCATTTCGCATCGTCATAGGCCCGTTCCAGATATTCGATCGTCGGGCCGAGATGGGTGTAGGTGGGATAGGGAAAGCCGCACACCGCAGGATCGAAGGCGGTGTAGGCGGGCAGGCGCTCGCAGGCGATGTTGATCTTGAAGGCGGTCGAGAAGGTCCGGTAGCCCTTCAGGTCGCGCACGAACTCCGCCGGCAGCACGCTCTCGGGCAGGAATTTCAGGAAGGTCAGCTTGGCACTGACATTGCTCGCCACGATCGGCGCCACGATGCGGGTGCCATCGGCGAGCGTGACCCCCGTCGCGCGGCCGCCTGCGGTGTCGATGCCCGCCACCTCGGCCCCGGTGCGGATCTCCATCCCCCGCTCACGCCCGGCGGCGGCGATCGCCTGGGTGATGGTGCCCATGCCGCCGCGGATGAACCCCCAGCCGCCGGCGCCGGCGTGCTCACCCATGACATGATGCATGATGACATAGGCCGAACCCGGCGTGCGTGGCCCGGCGAAGGTGCCGATGCCGGAATAATAGGCCAGCACCGCCTTCACCTCGCTGCTCTCGAACCACTCCGAGAGGTAGTCATCGGCGCTCATCGTCAGCAGGTCGATCAGGCGGAACAGCTTGCCGCCGATGCTTCGGTATTTCCAGATGAAGCGCGCGGTGTCCTTGAACGCGCGCCAGTCCCGGCAGGACGGGTCGGGCGGTGTTTCCAGCAGCAGCTTCCGCACGATCTTCGCGCTGTCCATCAGGTAGCGGTCGAACTCGGGGTAGATCGCGGCATCCTTGCGCGAGAACCGGGCGAAGCTCGCCTGGGTCTTGGCCATGTCGTCGCTGAACAGGATGTGATCGCCGCCGGGCAGCGGCGAGAACATGTCCGAGGCCGGCAAAACCTCGAAGCCGTGCCGGGCCAGGTCGAGGTCGGCGATGACCTTCGGATGCAGCAGGCTCATCAGGTAGCTGAACACCGAGAATTTGAAACCCGGCACCACCTCCTCGGTGACCGCGGCACCGCCGATCACGTCGCGGCGCTCCAGCACCAGCGTGCGCAGCCCGGCGCGGGCGAGGTAGGCACCGCAGGTCAGGCCGTTATGGCCTGCGCCGATGATCACCGCGTCGTAGCGTTCGGACAAGGTTCGGATCCCTTCGGCTCGGGCATGACAACAGACAGGGCCAGGGCGCTGCCCTCATAGCCCCTTGGGACCCATTCGAAAGAGTTCTAAGGGCTTGCCCTCGGCCGGGTCCAGGGGTGAAACCACCGGCATTCCCTCCCCTGGCCTTCCCTC
>DAICZL010000711.1 GCA_027311165.1 bacterium | reverse complement strand
GGCCCCAGGCGCGACACGGCCCGGGCCCGCTCCCTGCCCGCGCGGCCGCGCCTCTCCGGTGGCCGCCGGCCGCACCGGCGCCAAGCCTGCCATCCTCGTCCCGCTCCCCTTGCGCCGAAGCGAGGCTACAGGCCCAGATAGACCGAGGCCACCGCCGGATCGGCCGCCACCGCAGCGGCCGGCCCGGCGAGCGCGATCCGCCCGGTTTCCAGCACATAGGCCCGATCGGCGATCGCCAGCGCGGCCGAGGCGTTCTGCTCGACCAGCAGCACCGCCGTGCCCTCGCGCCGCAGGGAGGCGATGATGGCGAAGATCTCCTCCACCAGCCGCGGGGCGAGGCCCATGCTCGGCTCGTCCAGCAGCAGGCGGGGGCGGGCCATCAGCGCCCGGCCGATCGCCAGCATCTGCTGCTCGCCGCCCGAGAGCGATCCCGCGCTCTGGCCCAGCCGCTCGGCGAGGCGGGGAAAGCGGGCCAGCACCCCGGCCCGGCGCGCCCCGATCTCACCGGCCCCAAAGACCCGCCAGGCGCCGAGCGCGAGATTCTCGGCAACGCTCAGGCCGGCGAAGATCTGCCTTCCCTCGGGCACCAGCGCCACCCCGCGCGCGGCGATGCGGTGGGCCGCCAGCCCGGCCAACTCCGCGCCATCCAGCAGGATGCGCCCCGCCCGCGGCCGCAGCAGACCGGCCAGGGCGCGCAGCGTGCTGGTCTTGCCCGCCCCGTTGGCGCCGAGCAGGCACACGACCTCGCCCGCCGCCACCGCGAGGTCGATGCCCTTCACCGCCTCGCTGCGGCGATAGGCAACGACCAGCCGCTCGACCCGCAGCAGGCTCATCGCGGTCCCGTCCCAACCGCCTGGTCCTGGCGCGCGGGCGGGGCCGATCCCAGATAGGCCTCGATCACCCCGGGATCCCGCCGCGCCGCCGCCGGCGGGCCGTGGAAGATCAGCCGGCCGAAATTCAGCACCGCGACGCTGTCGCTCAGCCCCATCACGAACCGCATGTAGTGCTCGACCAGCAGCACCGTGGTGCCCAGGGCGCGGATGCGGCCGATCAGGCCCGCCAGCGCCGCGGTCTCGGCCGGGTTCATCCCCGCCGCCGGCTCGTCGAGCAGCAGCAGGCGCGGCGCGGCGGCCATGGCGCGGGCGATCTCCAGCCGCCGCTGCTCGCCATAGGACAGCGCCCCGGCCGGCAGGTCCGCCCGCGCGCCCAGCCCCACCAGATCGAGCGCGCCGCGCGCCTGCGCCACCGCCCACCGCTCCTCGGCGCGGAAGCGCGGAAGGCGCAGCAGGATCGCCGGCAGCGGCGCGGTGAGCCGCGCAGCCAGACCGGTGAGCGCGTTTTCCAGCACGCTCATCGAGGCGAACAGCCGCCCGTTCTGGAAGCTGCGCGCGAGCCCCAGCGCGGCGCGGCGATGCGCCGGCAAAGCGCCGATCTCCTGCCCTGCCAGAAGGATGCTCCCCCCGCTCGGCGCGGTCAGGCCCGAGATCAGGTCGAACAGCGTCGTCTTGCCCGCCCCGTTCGGCCCGATCAGCGCGTGCACGCCGGCTTCGGGCACGTCGAGATCGACGCCATCGACCGCGACCAGCCCGCCATAGCGGCGGGTCAGGCCGCGCAGGACCAACAGGCCCGCTCCCCCGGCACCCGCATCCCCGGCACCCGCTCCGCC
>DAICZL010000694.1 GCA_027311165.1 bacterium | reverse complement strand
TGACGGGCGGGGTGGTGGCGGCGCGTGCGGACAGGCTCGCCCCGCCGCACAGCAGGGCGGCTCCCAGCACGGCCAGGACGCTGATGGCAGCCATCCGCATCATCGGCGTTCTCCCGCGTCCTGCCGGCTCCCGTCCCGCCGGCTCGCCGACAGGCTTGCGCCATCTTCCCAGATAGCGGCTTTCCGCACGGCGGCCTTGACCTGCGTCAAGGCAGGCCGCGCAATTGGGGCGCCTGCTGCACAGATGAACCGCGCGGCCGTTCATCGCCCGCCGCCCTTGCCGCGCCGCGCCGGCACATCCGGCTCGCGATCGGAGCAGAGTGCGGCCGGTCGGCAGAAGATGTCGAACAGCGTTTCCAGAACCCGCCGGGCCGGCAGGCTCGCGATCGAATACCAGATGGTCTGGCCGTCGCGCCGCGCCTGCACCAGCCCGTCGCGCCGCAGCAGCGCCAGATGCTGCGAGACGGTCGATTCCCGCGCGCCCAGAAAGGCCGCGAGTTCGCCCACCGGCCGCTCGCCATCGATCAGCTGGCACAGAATCAGCAGCCGGTGGCGGTTGCCGAGCGACTTGAGCAGATCGCTCGCGGCATCGGCCGCGCCCAGCATTTCCCGGGGCAGGGAGATCGGTTGGTCCGGGGTCATCTTCATAGTTGCTAATCTACGCAGATACGAATATATGTCAATCCCGACGATGCGACCCAACGATCGATCTGGAGGAAAAAAGTCATGAAGGATCAAGCGCCATGAGCGAGATCGTCGTCCTCGGGGCAGGACTCGCCGGCACGCTCGCCGCCTATGAAATCGCCGACCAGCTGCGCCCGGAAGACCGGCTGACGCTGATCGGGGAGGGTGATTTCTACCATTTCGTCCCCTCCAACCCCTGGGTCGCCATCGGCTGGCGCGAACGGCGCGACATCGAGGTCGATCTGCGCGAGGTGATGCGGCGGAAATCGATCCGCTACCTTACCGAAGGCGCGCGGCGCGTGCACCCATCCGAACGGCGGGTCGAGCTGAATGGCGGGGAGAGCGTGAGCTACGACTATCTGGTGGTGACCACCGGGCCGGAACTCGCCTTCGACGAGATTGCCGGGCTCGGCCCGGCCGGACACACCCAGTCGGTCTGCCATGTCAGCCACGCGGTGCAGGCGCATGAGGCCTTCGAGCGATTCTGCGCCGATCCCGGCCCGATCGTGATCGGCGCGGTGCAGGGCGCGTCCTGCTTCGGCCCGGCCTATGAATTCGCCTTCATCCTCGATACCGAACTGCGCAAGCGGCGCATTCGCGACCGGGTGAAGATGACCTTCGTCACCGCCGAACCCTATATCGGCCATCTCGGCCTCGATGGCGTGGGCGACACCAAGGGGATGATCGAGAGCGAATTGCGCAACCGCCATATCGGCTGGATCACCAACGCGAAGGTCACCGGCATCACCGAGACGATCATGGCGGTCGAGGAGCTGGACGAGGACGGCAAGACGCGCAGGACGCACGATATCGGGTTCCGCTACGCGATGATGCTGCCGGCCTTCCGGGGCGTGGCGGCGATCCGCGGCCTGACCGGTCTGGTCAACCCGCGCGGCTTTGTGCTGGCCGACGAGCACCAGCGCAACCCCACCTTCCCCGAGGTGTTCAGTGCCGGTGTCTGCGTCGCCATTCCGCCGATCGGGCCGACCCCGGTGCCGGTCGGGGTACCGAAGACCGGGTTCATGATCGAGTCGATGGTGACCGCGACGGCGCACAACCTCGGCGCCCTGCTGCGCGGCAAGCCGGCCACGTCGCGGGCCACCTGGAATGCCGTGTGTCTCGCCGATTTCGGTGATGGCGGCGTAGCCTTTGTCGCCAAGCCACAGATCCCGCCGCGCAATGTCAACTGGTCGGCCAAGGGTGCCTGGGTGCATCTTGCGAAAGTGGGGTTCGAGAAATACTTCCTGCGCAAGATCCGGTCGGGGCAGAGCGAACCTTTCTACGAGCGGATGCTGATGAGCCAGCTCGAGATCCACAAGCTGAAACAGCCTCTGCCAGCGTCCGCGGGCGGCGGAAATGGCTGAGACACGCCAGATCGTCTGCCCGCATTGCCGGACCCTGAACCGGCTGCCGGCAACCCGTGCGGCGGGGTCCGGACGCTGCGGGGCCTGCCACCAGGCACTGTTCACTGCGACCGCGGTCGCGGTCGATGGCGCCGGCTTCTCGCGCCATCTGGCCGGCAACACCATTCCGGTGCTGGCAGACATCTGGGCGCCATGGTGCGGGCCATGCCGGACGATGTCGCCCGCCTTCGCCGCCGCCGCCGCGACGCTCGAGCCCGATCTGCGGCTGATCAAGCTCGATGCCGACCAGGCGCCGGACATCACCGCGGAGCTCGGCGTGCGGAGCATCCCGACCCTGCTGTTGTTCCAGCACGGCCGCGAACTGGCCCGCTCCGCGGGCGCGATGCCGACCGCGGCGATCATCGACTGGGTCCGCCAGCACCTGAAGCGGACCGAAGACGAAACCCTGTCACATGGAGGCTGAGATGACGATCGATCGTGCCGTACTGGCAATCGCGGGCGTCATGGTGCTGGCAAGCCTGGCGCTGGGCTGGTTCGTCCATCCCTACTGGCTGTTGCTGACCGCCTTCGTCGGCGCCAACCTGCTGCAGGCGAGCTTCACCGGCTTCTTCCCGGCGGCGATGATGTTCCGGCGCCTGGGCGTGCGGCCGGGATGCGCGTTCGAATAGCGCGGCGGCGGGACCCGGCTACCCCGCCGACCGGGATCCGGGGGGCTGGGTCGCAGACCGGCCGCAGCGCGGCCGGTCTGGATGGGTTGATCCGGGGTCGGGCGGCTGCAATGGCTACGGACCCCGCTCCCGCACCCCCGTCCCCTCCGGACGTGGTCCCCCTTGGTCACGTCCCTCTGGATCACGTCCCCCTGGGTGACATCCCCTGGGTCACGTCGCTCTGGCACCCGTCTCCTTAGGGCCCGAGCCGGCGCGGCGCCAGGGAACGCTCACCTCAGGCCTCAGCAACCCTGCAGCCTGACGCCACTGCCGGTCAGGCTGGCGGCGGGCTGGAGCGGTAACCGATCTGATAGACGACCGGCCACCGCTCTTACTCTTTGTTTTACCGAGCAACTTTATCCGATCAGATGAATGCGTCTGATCGAATGTTGATCTAATGCACCAGCGCCGGCACCATGTCGTGCTCGACAATGGCGGCGATCGCCTGGGCCGGGCTGGGCGCGATCGCCATCGGCGTGCCGTCGGCGGCGTGGATCGCGAAGGCCGGCGCGCCGTTGACCAGCACGCCCTTCACATAGGCCAGTTGCGACACGCCGAGCTGGCTCAGCTGGCCCGGCGAGATCTGGCGGATGTCGGTCAACGGACCGGCGGGCACGGCGTTGGGAATATTCATGGTCTCTCCTGTTCGGGTCCGCCCTGCGGCCCCCGTTCGGTCGTTCAGCCAATCCTCGATCGGCGGTCGGAGGCCCTGCCGGGCGAACCGACCTGGTTCCGCGCTCAGCCGGTCTCGTTCCCGGTCGGGGGAATTGCGGTCTCCACCACCAGGCTCCGCCCGTTCGCGGAGGCGCCCGGACGATCGATGCGGATCGTGCGCACCCGGCTCTCCGGCTGCGGCCTTGCGAGCTCGATATGCAGCAGCCCGTTGTCGATCCAGGCGCCGGTCACATCGATCCCCTCGGCCAGCACGAAGGCGCGCTGGAACTGCCGCGCGGCGATGCCCCGGTGAAGGAACACCCGGTCCTGGATGTCCTCCGCCTGCCGGCCGCGCACGACCAGCTGGTTGTCTTCCTGGGTGATCTGCAGATCGTCCATCGCGAACCCCGCCACCGCGAGGGTGATGCGAAGGCCGCTCGGGCCGGTCTGCTCGATATTGTACGGTGGATACCCGTCGGCCGATGATTTCGAGGCCCGCTCGAGCAGCTGCTCGAGATGGTCGAAGCCCAGGAACATCGGCGATGTGAACATGCGCGTGGACATCGTGGCTGGCTGCCCCCTCCTGCGAGCGAAGCGATCGACGGGGCCCATCAGGCACCCCGACCCGATCGATTTTGGGACGCGGCGGCGCGGTTGCAAGAGGGACGGGTGCACGAGAGGTCCTGCCAGCCGGGCAGCGCCGAGCGGCCGGTCGGGCCACAGACCCGCCAGGTCGCCCCTCGGTCCGGCGCGGCCCAACCCGGCGCGGCCCATCCCGGCGATTGAATCGCGCGCGGGGCGAAGCTACATCCGGCCAATGTCAACCGTGACACTCGCGCCCCTGAAGATCCTCACCGTGCCCGATCCGGTCCTGCGCACCCGCGCCCGCCCGGTCGCGGCCGAGCACGAGGCGACGCTGCGGGCCCTGGTGCCACGAATGTTCGCCGCGATGTATGCTGCCCCCGGCATCGGCCTGGCCGCACCCCAGGTCGGGGTGGGGCTGCGCGTCGCGGTGGTGGATCTGATGGCCGAGGACAAGCCCGACCCGATCGTGCTGATCAACCCTGAAATCCTCGCCACCAGCGAGGACCGCGAGACGCGCGAGGAAGGCTGCCTGTCCCTGCCCGGCCAGTATGCAGACGTGACCCGCCCGGCGCGGGTGCGGATCCGCTTTCACGACCAGCAGGGCGCGCGGCGGGAACTCTCGGCCGAGGGACTGCTCGCCGCCTGCCTGCAGCACGAAATCGACCATCTGGACGGGGTGCTGTTCGTCGATCACCTGTCGACACTCAAGCGCAACATGCTGCTGCGCCGTCTGGCCAAGGAACTCCGCCAGAAACACTCCGACCGCCCCGGGCGCTGAACCTTCGTGCGCCCATGCCCTCCGCCCCGGACCGCCCCCGGCACGGCCGACGCGGGCGGCAAAGATGCGGCCGCCGGGGCGTTCGCCGCACCGGCGCCGCGCCACCGGGCGATGCCGCCGCGACTCCCGGCTGGCGGTGGCGGCGGAGGGATCGCAGCCCGCCTTTGCGCCAGGATCGGGGCAGCGCCTGGCGCCGGGAGGCCCGGCCGCCGCGAAGCGCGATCCGCCCCGGTCGGGTCCGGATGAGCAGAATGCGGCTCGCATTCATGGGCAGCCCGGACTTCGCGGTCCCCACGCTGGAGGCGCTGCACCGCGCCGGCCACGAGATCGCCGCGGTCTATTGCCAGCCGCCGCGCAAGGCCGGCCGCGGCCAGAGGCTGCAGCCCTGCCCGGTGCACCGGGCAGGGC
>DAICZL010000691.1 GCA_027311165.1 bacterium | reverse complement strand
GCTCGGGGATCGCCCCGCGCGGCGGCAAGGGGTCAGGATTTTTTCCCGGCCTGCCGCGGCGCCGGTCCGCCCGGCGGTGGCTTTCGCTCAGCCGCCGGCCTTGCGGGCATCCGGCAGCCGCCGCGCCGGCTCCGCCGCCATTGATGGCGGGGCGGGCGGGGCCACCGACGCCGACCCGTTCTGCGGCTGGGCCGTGGCAGCGAGCCGGGCCTGCGCCAATTGGCCACGCAGGGTTTCGATCTCGTTGTGCAGGGCCGCCAGATCCGCCTCCGACGGCCCCGCCGGGGGCATGCCAGCCGAGGGGACGCCCGCCATGGGCGCAATGGCCACGGGCGCGCCATCGGCCGGGCTGCCGCCAGCGGGGGCTGTGCCAAGGGGGCCCGTGGCAAGGGGGCCCGTGGCGAGCGGGCCTGTACCCGGGGGCACCTGGCCGTTGCCCGGCGCCATCAGGAACGGGCTGAACAGGCTGAGCGCCCGTTCCATCATCGCCTTGTTCTGGCGGCTGACTTCCTCGATGCCCGGGCCGAAGGGCAGGAACGGCCCGATCGTCTGCTGCATCGCCACGCGCATCTGTTCCTGCTGGCGGCTGAACGTCTCGAGCGACTGTTCGAGATAGCGCGGCACCAGGGTCTGCAGGCTGTCGCCGTAGAAGCCGATCAACTGGCGCAGGAATCCGGTCGGCAGCATCGCCCGGCCCTTGTTCTCTTCCTCGACGATGATCTGGGTCAGCACCCCGCGGGTGATGTCCTCGCCGGACTTGGCGTCGAAGACCACGAAGTCGCGGCCCTTGCGCACCATTTCCGCAAGGTTTTCCAACGTGATATAACTCGAACTTTCAGTGTTGTACAAGCGCCTGTTGGCGTATTTCTTGACAACGACGGGCGCCGCCTCGGCAGGCGTCGCAGCGGGTTCGGGACGAACGGGATCCGGCATGTGTTTCCTCACAGTCGTTGCTCGCATCTTAGCAGATTGCTGCGGTTGCACACGGATTAGTTCATCGCCCGGACCGGCATCGCATGCCCGTCGGGGGCGCGAAAAATCGCTCTGCAAGGTCGGTGACAACCGGGGTCACCCGCCAACGGCGACCCCGCGCCCGCCCCGCTCCTGCCTGATGGAAACCGGATGTTAGGCTTCGCCCGCGAGCATGCGCCTCGCCCGGGCCGATAGCTTGCCTGCCAGAATGGCACGATCACCGGATGGCGTCCGCGCCTGCCCGCCCGAGGTGGCCGGGCAGAGATCGCCGGCCGCATCAGCGCCACCGGGCAGGCACCCTCTCCGCCATGGCACGGGCCCACAGCCCGCCACCACCGCCGCTGACGGAGCGCGCAATGACCGAGGCCCTGGCCGAGCGATGCCACCAGATGCTGGCCCGACACGATGCCGCCCCCGTGGTCCGGGCCCAGCTCGCCCAGCATCTGCTCCAGCAGGGCGATTGCGACGGCGCCATCGCCGCGGCGGACCGGGCGCTGGCCGCCGATCCCACCCTGGTCACCGCCTGGCTGGCGCGCGCCGGCGCCTGCAAGACGCTCTGCCGCTTCGCCGAGGCCGCGGCAGGCTTCGAACAGGCCGCGGCACTGCTGCCCGGACGGGCGGCGATCCTGGTCATGCTGGCCAATTGCCATGCCGAGCTCGACCGGCTGGAGCAGGCCGAGCTCTGCCTGCGCGCAGCGATCGCGCTGGATCCCGGCTGCCGCGAGGCGCATGCCAATCTCGGCTCGGTGTATCTGCGCCAGCAACGCCCCGATCTCGCCCTCGCCGCGAGCCGCGAAGCCCTGGCCCAGGATCCGGGTTCGGTCACCGCGCATCAGAACCTGTCGGTGATCCTGGCCGCCACCGCGCCGGAGGAGGCCGCCCGCCACCGCGACGCCGCCTATCGCGACCGGCAGATCTTCGTCACCCGGGCGGCCCGGCCCGAACAGCGGGTGCTGGTGCTGACCAGCGCCGCCCAGGCCAGCGTGCCGCTGAAATGCCTGCTGCCGCGCGAACGCTACACGCTGATCCGCTGGTTCATCGACTATGCGCGGCCGGATCAGGACCTGCCGGAGTTCGATTTCATCTTCAACGCCATCGGCGATGCCGACCTCGCCCCGCCGCTGCCGGCGGTGGTCGATCGCCTGCTGCGCGACGGCGCGCGGCCGGTGCTGAACCCGCCGGAGCGGATCGCGCGCACCCGCCGCTCCGATCTGCCCCGGCTGATCGGCGATCTGGCGGATGTGCTGGTCCCCCCGGTGCTGCGTCTGCCGCAAGACTGCCCGGACCCGGTCGCGGCGATGGCGGCTTGGGGCATCGACCTGCCGCTGCTGGTCCGCCCTGCGGGCTCGCATGGCGGCACCGATCTGGTCCTGGCGACCGGCAGAGAGGCGCTGACGGCGGCGCTCGCGGCCTGCCGGGGCCCGGCCTATGTCACGAAATTCTTCGACTACCGCAGCGAAGCCGACGGGAACTACCGCAAATACCGCAGCATCTTCGTCGATCGGGTGCCCTACACCTGGCATCTGGCGATCGGCCCGCGCTGGCTCAGCCATTACTGCACCGCCGGGATGGACCAGCAGGAGGAAAAGCGCGCCGAGGAACGCCGCTTCCTGGAAGACCCGCAGGCGGCGATCGGCGCCCGCGCCTGCGCCGCGCTGGCAGCGATCGCCCGCCGGCTCGACCTCGACTATGGCGGGATCGATTTCTCGGTGCTGCCCGACGGCCGGGTGCTGGTGTTCGAGGCCAACGCGACGATGCTGATCTATGAAGACGACGATCCGCGCTTCGCCTACCGTTCCGCAGCGCTGCGGCGGATCCTGAACGCGTTCGAGACGATGCTGGCGCAACGTCTGGCGGGGCGGGCATGAACGCCCTGCCGGGGCCGGTGTCGCAGCGCGCGCCCGTGCCCGACACCTGCCTCCAGCCCCCGCCAGGCAGCGGGTGGTCGCGGCACGAAGCCGCGCTCGCAGCGGTGGAAGCGCAGCTCGCCCGGCGGGCAGGCACGCCGGCGCTGCTGTTCGAACGCGCCGCCCTGCTCGATCGGCTCGGCCGGACCGAGGACGCCAGACAGGCCTATCTCGACCTGATCGTGCAGGCGCCCGACCATGAAGCCGGGCTCAACAATCTGGGGGCGCTGCTCTGGCGCACCGGCTATCGCAGCGCCGCGCGCACCGCCTTCGCCCAGGCCGCCGCCTGCTGGCCCGACCGGCCGGCGGGGCATGTCAATCTGGCCAATCTGCTGCGCGAGGACGCCGATGCGGCCGCTGCCCTTCCCCATTACCGGGCGGCGCTGGCCGCAGCGCCGGACCTCGCGGAAGCGCATCGGGGTCTCGGCAGCGCCCTCGCGGAGCTGGGCGATGGCGAAGGCGCGGCCCATCACCTCGGGCTCGGCTACCGGGCCGCTCCGTTCACCGCCTGGACCTATCGCGGCCGGTCCGACCCGGTGCGGGTGCTGCTGCTGGTCTCGGTGGTCGCGGGCAATCTGCCCGCCCGCGCGCTCCTCGATGAGACGCGCTTCGCCGTCACCGCCGTGGCGATGGAATTCTGGACCCCCCTGATGGCGCTGCCCCCGCATGATCGGATCGTCAATGCCATCGGCGATGCCGATCTGTGCAGAGAGGCTCTGCGCGCCGCGGCCCGGCTGGTCCGCCACAGCGCCGCCCCGGTGATCAACCCGCCCGGGGCAGTGCTGCGCACCGGGCGGCAGCAGAATGCCCGCCAGCTGGCCGGGATCGCCGGCGTGCGCACCCCCCGTATCGCAAGCCTCCCGCGGGCCCGGCTGATCGCGCCGGATGCGGCGCGGCCACTCGCGCGGGAGGGTTTCGGCTTTCCCCTGCTGCTGCCGGCGCCGGGTTTCCACACGGGGCAGCATTTCCTGCGCGTGGCGGAGCCCGATTCGCTCGTGGCGGCGGTGGCGGCGCTGCCGGGGGAGCGTCTTCTGGTGATCGAGCAGCTCGACGCGCGCGGTCCGGACGGGCTCGCGCGGAAATACCGGGTGATGCTGCTGGGCGGGCGGATCCTGCCGCTGCATCTCGCGATCTCGCCGGACTGGAAGGTGCATTATTTCACCGCGGCGATGGCCGACCAGCCGGCCCATCGCGCGGAGGAGGCGGCCTTCCTGGCCGACATGGCGACGGTGCTCGGCCCACGGGCGATGGCGGGCCTCGCCGCGATCGCTGCCAGGCTCGGTCTCGACTATGCCGGCATCGATTTCGGCATCGGCGCGGATGGCAGCCTGCTGCTGTTCGAAGCCAATGCGACGATGGTGATGCTGCCGCCACCGGAAGGGGCGATCTGGGCGTACCGGCGCCCAGCCTTCGCGCGCGCCATGGCGGCGGCGCGTGAGATGCTCGGGGGGAGATGAGGCAGCAGGGCCCGGCCCCCGCGGCCCATGGGAACTCACCAGGGGCCTGAAGTCCCCCCATTTCCTGGACCGCCGCATCCGTCAGGAGAGGTGGCCCGCGACGGGTAGGGTCCGGTATCAGGGGGGCTTCCCCAGCCTGCCCCGAGGGCTGCGCCTTGTGGCCCTG
>DAICZL010000690.1 GCA_027311165.1 bacterium | reverse complement strand
GGCCCGTATGCGGCGGTGTTCGCCGATCACAAGCTGCGCTTCGCCGCCTTCGTGGCGCAGTTGCAGGCGCGGGTGCAGGCCTATCTGAACATGCCGGTGATCCTGGCGGTGGACGGGCTGGCCGGATCGATGCTGTACGATCTCGCCAATATCGGAACGTTCCTCGCGATCTATCTGGGCTTCGTCTGGGCCGCGGCGCGGGGTCTCGGCGCGGCCACCGCCCTGATGCTGGGGGCGGGCTGTCTGCTGCTGTTTCCGCTGCATTATTTTTTCATGTTTCCCCAGGGGTTTCCGGTGATGGGGGGCTGGACGCTGGCGCTGCTGTTCGCGGCCGCGGCGCTCGTCTCGCCGATGTGGCCGCCGCCGGGCGCTGTGGCCGCGCGGGGGGGCGCGCCTGCCGCGCCGATGCCGGACCCGACGATGCCGGATCCGCCGATGCCAAACCGGCTGATGCCGGACCCGCCGATGCCGGACCTGACGATGCCGGACCCGACGATGCCAAACCGGCTGATGCCGGATCCGCCGATGCCAGACCCGCCGATGCCAGACCCGCCGATGCCGGATCCGCCGATGCCGGATCCGCTGATGCCGGATCCGCCGAGGCCTGACAGGGGGCGGCCAGCCTGGCGGCTGCCAGCCTGGCGGGTGGGGCTCTCGGCCGTGCTGTTCGCCGTCTCGCTCTGGGGGCCGGAGTATAATTTCCCGCTGCACCCGATCCTGCTGGTCCTGATCCTGGCGGCACAGCCGGCCTGCCGGGGCGCGGCGCGGCGCCTGGTGCCTCCCTTTGCGGGCGGGTTCGCGGCCAGCGCCCTGCTGTACGTGCTCTATGCGATGCGCCATGCCGGGGCGGCCAGGGAATTGCGGACGCAGGCCGGGCTCGATCCCGGAGCGATCCTGCAGACCTTCGCGCTCCTGCAGGAAAGGGCCTTCGTTCCGATCGGGCTGCTGCGCGGCATCGCCATCGGCACCGCCGCGGCGCAGGGCGTGCCGGCGCTGCCCGGTCGGCTGAGCTATGCGAGCCTGGCACCGATCCTGGCCGCCGATGGCAGCCTTTGGGTGGTCTTCCTCGTTGCCTGGGCGGCGTGCGGCCTGGCCCTTTCGGCGCAGCGCGCGACCCGGCGCGGCCTGCTCTGGTGCGCCGCGCTGGCGGCCGCGCTGGCGGTGATCCCGACCGCGGTGCTGGCGCTTTCGGGCACCTACCAGCGCATCGTGCCGGCGGGCTACCTGCAGGGCCATCTGTCGACGTTTCATGCCCAGCTCGGCCTGGCTGCGCTGCTGTGCCTGGGCTGCGCGGCCGTGTGCAACCGCCGCAACAGGCTTGCGCGAAGGGCGGCCATCGCCACCTGCGGCGCCGTGCTGGCCGGCTGCATCACCCTCACGCTCGCCTACAACACGCTGAACCATCAGGCGATGAGCGCCAACCAGCAGAAATGGGCGGCGATCGGGCTGCTGGCCGATCATGTCCGCGCCGGCGGAGGCGAACTGGCGATGCGCCGCTTCGTCGCGCCGGATTTCTGGACCAGCTCCGGCGTCAGCGACATCCCCGAGGATCTGCCCTTCGGCGTCGGCAGCTACTGGTCCGCCTATGCCTCCGCCGTGCTGGGGCAGAGGCTGGAGATCCTGCGCGAACCGCCGCCCCGGCCGGATGACGCCCGGCCGGGTGCTGGCCAGCCGGATGCTGGTCAATCGGGTGCTGGCCGGGCGGATGCTGGCCGGCCGGATGCTGGCCCGCCGGATCCTGGCCACCCGGATGCTGGCCACCCGGATGCTGGCTCGCCGGATGCCGGCCGGGCGGATGCTGGCCACCCGGATGCCGGCCCGCCGGGTGCTGGCCCGCCGGGTGCTGGCCGGGCGGGCGATGCCGTGCTGGTGCGCTATACCGCGACACCGCGCGACGGCCCGGTGGTGCTGCTCGACGATCCGGCGGCCGGGCTGACCCTGCTCGCCCGGCATCCGGTCGCGGTGGTGCTGTCCTATTGCCGCAGTGCGGGCGGGTGCGTCCGTCTGGAGGCGAAAGAATGGGCGTGCGAGCGGATCTGCGTCCTGCGGCTGCCGGCGCCGGGCGGGATCGTGCCGGGCAGCCTCGCGCTCTCCCGCGGCCCGCCGCGCCGGCGCAGCCTGGCGGGGTTGTTCCTGCTGCCGCGCGGGGGGGCGTATGGCGATCCGTTTTGACACTCGGGCGCTGCCGGGCCAAGGGAAGCGGGCGAGGGCGCAGGGG
>DAICZL010000686.1 GCA_027311165.1 bacterium | reverse complement strand
GCTGCCGACGGTGCCGGGCGGGGCCAGCCGCCAGGCCAGCGTGCTGGCCGGGCTGGAGGCGCTGGCCCCTCACGCCCCCGATCTCGTGCTGGTGCATGATGCGGCCCGTCCGGTGGTGGCCAGGCGGATCATCGCCGATCTGCTGGCGGCGCTGAAAACCGCTGCCGGCGCGATTCCGGCGCTCGCGCTCGCCGATACGCTCAAGCGCGGCGCCGATGGCCGGGTGGTGGCGACCCTGCCGCGCGAGGGGCTGTATCGCGCCCAGACGCCGCAGGCCTTCCATTTCGCCACCTTGCTGGCCCTGCACCGCGCCGCCGCCGCGTCCGGCCTGAGCGAGGCCACCGATGATGCCGCTTTGCTGGAAGCGGCGGGGGCGGAGGTGCGCCTGGTCGCCGGAGAGGAGGACAATATCAAGCTGACCTGGCCCGAGGATCTGGCGCGGCTCGAACGCCTACTCGCGCCGGCATCGCCCCCCCCTGCTCTGGTCGCTCATGTCGGCACCGGCTTTGACGTCCATGCGCTGGGCGCGCCGCGGGCACTGATACTGTGCGGGGTCGAGGTGGCCCATGATCGCGGGCTGATCGGCCATTCCGACGCCGATGTCGGCATCCACGCGCTGTGCGATGCGATCTATGGCGCGCTCGCCGAAGGCGATATCGGCCGGCATTTCCCGCCCTCCGAAGCGCAGTGGCGTGACGCCGACAGCGCCCGCTTCCTGGTCCATGCGGCATCGCGGATCGCCGCCCGCGGCGGCCGGCTCGGCCATGCCGATGTGACGCTGATCTGCGAGCGCCCGAAAATCGCCCCCCATGCCGATGCGATGCGCGCGCGGCTGGCCAGCCTGCTCGGGGTCGGGATCGGCACGGTCTCGGTCAAGGCGACCACGACCGAGCGGCTGGGCTTCACCGGCCGCGGCGAGGGCATCGCCGCGCAGGCCGTGGCGACCCTGCTGCTGCCCCCCGCCTTCGCGGGGGCGTGAGGGCGCGCGCCCTGCCGGCCGCGCCGGGCCGGCACCCCCCGGCCACGGCCGCATGGTTGCCGCAAGCCGGCGCAACGGGTCGATACCGGCCCGATTAGGCGCCGGTTAAGCAAGACCGGGCAGGCTTCTCATCTCGACAAGCTGGAACGTGCGGATGAGCGCCAAAGGCGGGAAGAACGGCAAGGGCGGCGGCGTGACCATCGTCATCCGCAAGGAAGAGGTGGTAGAGGGCGGCCATCACGGCGGCGCCTGGAAGGTCGCCTACGCCGATTTCGTCACCGCAATGATGGCCTTCTTCCTGCTGATGTGGCTTCTCAACGCCACCACCGAGGAGCAGAAGCGCGGCATCGCCGATTATTTCAGCCCGAACGCCTTCAGCCGGTCCTCCTCGGGCAATGGCGAGCCATTCGGCGGGCTCACCCCCTATGAGAACGGCTCCCTGGTCTCCGACCGCGGCGCCGCCACGGTGATCCAGGGCAAGGCGGAAGTCATTCCCGACGTCGAGGAAGACGACAGCGACACCCCGGCCAAGCCGCGTCAGTATCGCGATGACAAGCAGGCCGCGACCCAGCAGGACGGCCAGGCGCCGGTCACCGGCCCGGCCGCCAGGCAGGTCGCGGGCATGACCGGCGCCCGCCCGTCCGCCCCGGGGACGCTGATGGGCAATCTGGCGACCGGCAGCCAGGCGGGCAACCAGGCCGCCTCCGGTAGGGCCGCCGCGGCGGCCGCTGCCGCAAGGGCGGCCGATGAAGCCGCCCTGCAGGCCGAGCTCGACCGGCGCGAGCGCGCAGCTTTCGCCCAGGCCGCGGAGCAGATCCGCGCGGCCGTCCGCAACGATCCCAATCTCGCCGATCTCGGCCGCCAGCTCGCCATCGACATCACGCCCGAGGGGCTGCGCATCCAGATCCTGGACGAGGACCGTCAGCCGATGTTCGCGACCGGCTCGGCCGCTCCCAATGACCGGGCGCGGCTGCTGCTGCAGAAGGTCACGCCGGTGCTGCAGCACCTGACCGAGGACATCTCGATCGCCGGCCATACCGATGCCGCGCCTTATCACGGCGCTGACCGCACCAACTGGGAATTATCCGCCGAACGGGCCAATGCGACCCGCCGCCTGCTCACCGATGCCGGTCTGCCGGAATCGCGCATCCGCAGCGTGACCGGCAATGCCGATCGCGACCCGCTGCTGCCCGCAGAACCGCTGGCGGCGGCCAACCGGCGGATCGCGATCGTGGTGCTGCGCGCCGCCCGCCCGGCGCAGCCGGAACAGGCTTCGGACAAAGCCGCGCCGGCACCGGCGCCGGCGACGTCCTGGCATGCCCAGACAGCGCCAGCCGAACGCCCGGCTCCGGCACCGGCATCGGAGCCCGCCGCGGCGGCCCCGGCGGCAGCCGCAGACCATCCGCCCGCGACACCCTGACGCGCGATGCTGACGCTCGGCGGTCTCGGCTTCCTGCTGGCCTGTGTCTTCGGCAGCTACATCGCCTCGGGCGGCAGCCTCGAGCCGCTGATCGAGGCCATGCCGTTCGAGATGCTGACCATCGGCGGCGCCGCCATCGGCACCTTCATCATGTCCAACAGCATGCACGACGTGAAGCACACGCTGGGCGGCTTCGGCAAAATCATGAAGGGCGGCCGGTTCCACAAAGGCGAATACATCGAGCTGCTCTGCCTGCTGTACTATTTCGCCCGGCTGGCAAGCACCAAGGGGCCGATGGCGCTCGAGGCCCATATCGAAAAACCCTCGGAGAGTTCGGCTTTCCAGAAATTCCCCAAGATCCTGGCGAACCACCACGCCACCGCGATCATCTGCGACTACCTGCGCATGGTGGGCATGAACGCCGACGATCCCAACCAGATCGAGGACGTCATGGCCCGCGAACTGAAGAAGACCCTGCACGAGGAACTGCACGGGTCCCATGCGCTGCAGAGCATGGCCGACGCGCTGCCCGCGCTCGGCATCGTCGCCGCGGTGCTGGGCGTGATCAAGACGATGTCGCATATCAACGAGCCCCCGGCGGTGCTGGGCGCGATGATCGGCGGCGCCCTGGTCGGCACCTTCCTGGGCGTGCTGCTGGCCTATGGCATCGTCGGACCCTGTGCCTCGCGGCTGAAGGGCATCGTCGAGGAGGAGGCCAAGTTCTACGAGGTGATCCGCGCCGTACTGGTCGCCCATCTGCACGGCAACGCCCCACAGGTGAGTGTCGAGACCGGGCGCAAGATGGCGCCGAACGAATACATGCCGAGCTTTCAGGAACTGGAAACTGCCGTGCAGGCGGTGCAGATGTCCTGAACGGACGGCAGGCGCGCCACCCCCCGCCCTTGCCCCGCTACGGTGCGATGAGCCGCGCCAGGCGCTCGAATTCCGCAACCGCCAGCGTCTCGGCGCGACGCTCGGCGGCGATGCCGGCCTGGTCCAGCAGCGCCTGGCCGCCCAGCGGCCGCAGGGCGCCGCGCAGCATCTTCCGCCGCTGGCCGAAAGCGGCAGCGGTCAGCCGCTCCATCGCCGCGAACAGCCCCGGATCCGGCTGGTCCGCGAGCGGCACGAGCCCGACCACCGCCGAGAAGACCTTGGGCGGGGGCACGAACGCCGCCGGCGGCAGGCGCAACATCAGCGTGGTCCGGCACAGCCACTGCGTCAGGACCGACAGCCGGCCATAGGCGGGGCTGTCCGGGGCGGCGCAGATGCGCTCCGCCACCTCCTGCTGGAACATCAGCGTCATGCCCTCGAACTGCCGGGCCTGACGCAGCCAGGACACCAGCAGCGGGCTCGCGATGTTGTAAGGCAGGTTGGCGACGATCTTGCGCGGCGCCGGGGCCAGCGCGGCCAGATCGAGGCCCAGCGCATCGCCTGCCACCACCACCAGCCGGCCCCCTTCGGTCTCGCGCAGTTCCTCCATCGCCGCCACCGCGCGCCGGTCGATCTCCACCACCGTCACGCTCGCCGCCGGACTGTCGAGCAGCGCCCGGGTGAGCCCGCCAGGACCAGGCCCCACCTCGATCACATGCCTTCCCTCGAGCGCCCCGGCCTCGCGCGCAATGCGGGCGGTGAGATTGGCATCGAGCAGGAAATGCTGGCCGAGCGAATGCCGCGCGGCCAGACCATGACGGGCGATCACCTCGCTCAGCCGGGGGCGGGTCATGCGCGGCGCGCCATGTGCCGGCCTCGCCGCCCCGGCGGGTGCGCGGCCGGAGAGCGCCGGCCGGGCGGATCGCCGAGAGCCGGCGCCGGCGAGGCGTTTTCACAGCCACGGCCACAGCCCGGGCCCGGGCAAATCCCCGTGGGGCATGGGACAGGGAAACGGCCTGGCCGGCTCACCCCGGCAACCGTCCCCGCCGGCGCGGCGACAGGACCGCTCGGGCGCGCTCCGCCATCGGCAGCCCGCGCCAGCGCGCGCCGGACAGCCTGCCCGAGCGCAGCGAACCCCCCCGGCCG
>DAICZL010000115.1 GCA_027311165.1 bacterium | reverse complement strand
TCCGTGGCCATCGTGCGGCCGCTGGGCGGCGGGGGTTGGGGAAGCGGACCAGCGCCGAGCGGCAACCTGGCGGAGCCTGAGGGGGCTGCTCCGTCGACCACCAAAGACCAGACGGATGTGCCAGCGACATCCGGCATCATGGATACGGACGCACTGGGTGAAGCCGCTCTACGTCCCGAGCGCGTTCCCGGAAGTCGTTGATCCAACGGTCGCAACAGTCCCAACCGACAGAGGGCCGCCATCAAGTGTCGCACGAGGCGTGAGGCGGTTCCGGATCGCCACAGCCACACGCAGATCGGGTTTTGGGGGAACGTGACGGAGTCCGGCGCGGCGCGTTCTCCGGTCCCTGGGCGGTCAGCGTTCTCAAGCGTCGACCGATGCGCCGCTACGCACCGACCTGTTGCCAGGGCGGGAAGGATGGGTCGGCGCGACGGCCCCGATGGCCGCCTGTTCGTCGAGGCCGTGCTGTTCCGTTGCCGCGCCGGCATTCCCCAGCGTGACCTGTCGAAGCGCTTCGGTGACCGGGAAAATATGCATTCGTGTTTCAGCCGCCGGGCCAAATACGGCGTCTGGGAGCGGGTCTTTCCGCATCTCGGTGCCGATGCCGGCACCTGATACGCGCTGATGGACCGCACCATCATGCGCGCTCATCGGCGCAGCGCCGGCGGGAAGAAAAGACGCCGGGGACCGGGCGACCGGCCGCTCGCGCGGCGGACTGAGCACCCGCATCGGCACGATGGTCGATGCGCTCGGCCATCCGGTCGGCACCGTCATGGCGGCTGGCCAGGTTCACGACCCGGCAGGCGCCCGTGCCCAGACATGGCATTTCGAAAGCCAAGCCAACGCGGGTCGACGCAAATGCGCTGTCTCAGCCCGTCACATTCATGGCTGGCCTCGCCAACTCCCGCGGCTCGGGTCAGCTTTCTGAATGATCCTGCGCCTTACCGGTTCGCACCCGGCACCCATAGCACGTCCTGTCCGGCATTCAGTACCCGCCCCAGCACGAACAGATGGTCCGACAGCCGATTGAGATAGCGCAGCAGCGCCGGGTTCAACACCGCCTCGCCGGCCAGCCGCACCAGGGCGCGTTCGGCGCGGCGGACCGTCGTGCGGGCCAGATGGGCATGCGCCGCGGCCGCGGTGCCGCCCGGCAGCACAAAACTGGTGAGCGGCGGCAGGCTGGCATTCATGGCGGCCACCTCCGCCTCCAGCCGCGTCGAGGGCGCATCGGTCAGCCGCAGCCGGTCCCCGCCCGCGCCCGGCACGCACAGATCGGCGCCGAGATCGAACAGATCGTTCTGAATCCGCCCCAGCATGGCGTCGTGATCTGGCCCCACGTGCAGCCGCAGCAGCCCGATCGCGGCATTGGCCTCGTCCACGCAGCCGATCGCCTCGATCCGCGCATCGTCCTTGGCAACCCGGCTGCCATCACCGAGCGAGGTCTCCCCGCCATCGCCGCCACGCGTCGTCACCCGATCGATCCGGACCATGCGTCTCACTTTCAGGATGAAGAGCCGGGAAGCCGCGACCGGCAGGATCTGGCCTCCCGTGGCTGGTTTGCCAGATCCCCGGCGCCAGACAAGTGACTGCGACACTGGAAGATGAAGGCCCGGGGCAGCGCCCTAACCGCGCGAACCCTCCAGCGGATGGGCTCTGGGGCCAAGCCCTTTGGCCTCGCTCTTCGCGGACCCCACACGGCGGCCCTGGGGGGCGGCGCCCGGCCATGGCTTTGACACGCCGGGGCCGGATGGTCTGAATGATCCAGAGACGGCCAGCGAAGCCCGGACGGACGCGCTGGCAGCCGGCAGGGCAGGGGCGATAATGTCACAGGAACCCGATCACGGACGGGGGCCGATCTTCTGGTGGCGCCTGGTCGATACGCGCATCGGGATCATTCCGCTGCCACTGTACCCGTTGCTGGTGGCGATCCTGGCCCTGCTGGTCGCGCACGGCACGCTGAAGCCCGATCTGACCACGATGATCCCGGTGCTGGCGCTGGGCGCGTTCAGCTGCGCCGAGCTGGGAAGGCGGCTGCCGCTGCTGGGCAGGATCGGCGCGCCCGCGGTCTTCGCGACTTTCCTGCCGTCGTTCCTGGTGCATCAGGGCTGGCTGCCGCACGCGGTCACCGACGCAGTAACGCAATTCGCCCGCAGCTCGAATTTTCTTTATCTGTTCATCGCCTGCATCATCGTCGGCAGCATCCTCGGGATGGAGCGGCGGGTCCTGATCCAGGGCCTGGCGCGGATCTTCATCCCGCTGCTGGCCGGCACGCTGGTCGCCGGGGCAGTCGGCATGTCGGTCGGTGCCGCACTCGGGCTCGGTGCCTTGCACAGCCTGCTGTTCATCGTCGTGCCGATCATGGGCGGAGGCATCGGCGAGGGCGCGATTCCACTGTCGATTGGATATGCCCTGCTGCTGCACCGCGACCAGGGCGAGTTATTCGCGACCATCCTGCCGCCGGTAATGCTGGGCAGCCTGACGGCGATCATCCTGGCCGGCGCGCTCTACCAGCTCGGCCGGGTCCGCCCGATGCTGACCGGGCGGGGACGGCTGCGCCCGGCCGAGGCGGTGCCGGCGGCGCATCATCCGGCAACGGTCGGGCCGGCCTCGATCGCCGCCGCGGGGCTGACCGCGGTGACGCTGTACCTGGCCGGCACGCTCGCCCAGGAGCTGAGCGGCATTCCCGCGCCGGTCGCGATGCTGCTGGCCGCGGTCGGGCTGACGCTGCTGCGCGGGGTATCGCCCGATCTCGCCGCTTCATCCGAGGTGGTGCACCGCTTCTTCGCCGTCGCGATCACTTTTCCGCTGCTGTTCGTGATCGGCGTGGCGATGACACCGTGGGACACGCTGATGGCGGCGCTGGCGCCGGCCAATCTGGCCACCATCGTCGCAACCGTAGGGGCGATGGTCGCCACCGGCTTCGTGGCCGGGCGGCTGGCCGGGCTGTATCCGATCGATGCGGCGATCGTCACCGCCTGCCATAGCGGCCAGGGCGGCACCGGGGATGTCGCCATCCTATCAGCGGCGAACCGGCTGTCACTGATGCCCTTCGCCCAGATCGCCACCCGCATTGGCGGCGCCACCGTGGTGACCTTGACGCTGCTGGGCCTGACCAAGCTGGGGTGACGCGCCGAAGGCCCCGGATCCCGGGGATTGCAGATCCGGCGTCACCGGATGCACCGCCGCGCCGGTGCGGGCGGCGAGTGCCTCGATCGTCAGACCGGGGACCATCTCCAGCACCACGAAGCCGCGCGGCGTGATCTCCAGCACCGCGAGGTCGGTATAGACCCGCCGCACCGAACCGGCGGCGGTCAGCGGGGGGGAACAGCGCCGCACCAGCCGCGGCCGCCCGTCCTTCGTGGTATGCTCCATCGCGACCCAGAGCCGGCGCGCCCCCACGGCGAGATCCATCGCCCCGCCGACCGCGGGCGCCGTGTCGTCCGGCGATTTCGCCCAGTTCGCCAGATCGCCGTTCTCCGCCACCTCGTAGGCGCCCAGCACGCACAGATCGAGATGCCCGCCGCGGATCATCGCGAAACTGTCGGCATGGTGCACGAACGCCCCGCCCGGCAGCAGCGTGACCGGCTGCTTGCCGGCGTTGATCAGCCAGGGACTTTCCGCCCCCGCCGGCGGGGGCGGGCCCATGCCCAGCACGCCGTTCTCGGAATGGAACACCACCTCGCGCCCCGCCGGCACCTGCCCCGCGACCAAGGTCGGGAGGCCGATGCCGAGATTGACATACCAGCCTTCCAGGATGTCCTGCGCCAGCCGCGCGGCGATGGCCTGGCGATCACGGGCCACCACCGCGGCCATGCTCAGACCTTGCGCCAGTTCGGCAGGCTCGGGTCGTTGCGATGGAGGGTGATCGGCCCCATGCCGCAGATCGCGATGACCGCCGGCTCCGTGCCATCGGCCTTCACCCCGTCATAATGCGGCGTGCGCGCGACCCGGCGGATGAAGCTGCCCGCGCGCATCGGGATGCAGCCCTCGGGGTCGAAATGCTCGCCGCTATTGACCCACCAGGTGCCGGAAACGACCACACACAGCCGGTCGGTCTCGTACCAGTGCGGCGCGCTCATGTAGCCGGGGTGCCAGCGGACCAGCACGTAGTACAGGCCAGGTTCAGAGGTGTGGCTCCACAGCGGCGCCATCTCGACACTGTCGGGCGGGAACCCTGGCGGCACCTCCCAGCGTATCGCCTCGGGCGGGGTGGTGATGGTCATCGTCTGGTCCGGTCAGGCGGCCGCGGCGGGGCGGATCAGGCCGCCGGCCGGCAGCAGCGCGAGCATCGGCGCCAGCAGCATCAGGCGCCGGTCCAGGGCCAGCCCGCCACCCGCCGCGGATGCGCCCACCACCGTTTCGGTCAGTGCCGTTTCTGTCATCACCCTTCCTCCCGGATCAACGGCTCAGCCCCACGCCCGGGCAGAGCCAACTGCCTCGGCCCGGCCCAGTGGCACATGCACCACGCGATCGACGAAAATGCCCGGCGTGATCACTGCTTCGGGATCGAGCCCGCTACCCTCCACGATGTGCGCCACCTGGGCGATGGTCAACCGTCCCGCCATCGCCATCACCGGGTTAAAGTTCCGCGCAGACTGGCAATACGAAAGATTGCCCCAGCGATCCGCCTGCCAGGCCTCGATCAGCGCGACATCCCCCGCCAGCGCATATTCCAGCACCTGCTCGCGCCCGCCGATGACGCGGGTTTCCTTGCCCTGCGCCAGCCTGGTGCCTGCCCCGGTCGGGGTGAAGAAAGCGCCGATCCCGGCGCCGGCCGCGCGCAGCCGCGCGGCCAGCGTGCCCTGCGGCACCAGCTCCAGCTCGATCCGCCCGGCACGATGAAGCTCCTCGAACACGGTCGAGCCGGCGCTGCGCGGAAACGAGCAGACGATGCGCCTGACCCGGCCCAGCGCCATCAGCCTTGCGATCCCCTCGGGCGCGCCATCCGCCCCTTTCCCCCCGGCATTGTTGGACACCAGCGTCAGATCGCCGATACCGCGCGCGATCAGCCCCTCGATCAGCGCGTGGGGCTGGCCGACATTGCCGAAGCCGCCCAGCAGCACCACCGC
>DAICZL010000682.1 GCA_027311165.1 bacterium | reverse complement strand
ATAATCCGCCAGCAGCCGGTCCATCCCGGCGCTCTTGCCCGCGACCCGGGCCGCTTCCAGCATCGTCTCTCGCCCGCCATGGCAGCCGGAGCCGGCAGCGGCGGGCTCGGGCATCTCGCTCTGGGTCATGTCGGCCTGGTTCACGTCCACCTGGGTCATTCCGGCTCGGCTTGCATCGGCTGAGGTTCTCAGGCGCCCTCGTAGATCACTTCGAGCGAGGGCTTCTCGATCACCCGCGCCGCGCACATGTCCTCGGTGGTTGCGGGGTCCAGCACCACGCCGCGGCCGACCGCATCGCCCTTGAACAGGCCGAGCAGCGCATCGTGGGACAGCGGCGTGGGGCGCACCGGCGGCGCCTCGGCGACCTGTTCGGCCAGCGCCTCGAACAGCCCCGCCCAGCGCCCGCCGGGCCGGCCGATGATCTCGTAATTGGCGCTCTTGCGGCGGATGTCCTCATCGGCCGGGATCGCCGAAAGCACCGGGATGCCCACCGCATCGGCGAAAGCCTGCGCCTCGCCGGTGCCGTCGTCCTTGTTGATCACCATGCCGGCGACACCGACATTGCCGCCCATCCGGCGGAAATAATCCACCGCCGAGCAGACATTGTTGGCGACATAGAGCGATTGCAGGTCGTTCGAACCGACCACGATCACTTTCTGGCACATGTCGCGCGCGATCGGCAGGCCGAAGCCGCCGCAGACCACATCGCCCAGGAAGTCCAGCAGCACGTAATCGAAGCCCCAGTCGTGGAAGCCCAGTTTCTCGAGCAGCTCGAAGCCATGGATGATGCCGCGCCCGCCGCAGCCGCGGCCCACCTCCGGCCCGCCCAGCTCCATCGCGAACACGCCGTCGCGCTTGAAGCACACGTCGCCGATCTTCACCTGCTCGCCGGCGGCCTTCTTCTTCGACGAGGTCTCGATGATGGTGGGGCAGGACCGCCCGCCGAACAGCAGCGAGGTGGTGTCGCTCTTGGGATCGCAGCCGATCAGCAGCACCCGCTTGCCCTGCTGCGCCATCATGTAGGAGAGGTTCGCCAGCGTGAACGACTTGCCGATGCCACCCTTGCCGTAGATCGCGATGATCTGGGTCTGCTTTGCTGGCGGGGCGGTGGCCGGCGGATCGGGCTCGATCGCGGCCTCGGCGCGCAATTGCTCGTCCATCTCGGACTGCCGGCGCGCGCCGTCCTGGCCGTCATAAGCATCGGTCATGCGCAGGTTCTCCAGTCGAGGATCATTTTCAGGCAGGTTGAATCGGTGAAGGCGGTGCGGTAGGCGGCGTCCGCCTCGCGCGCCTCTGCGCGGTGGGTGATCAGGCCGTCGAGCGACAGGCGCCCCGACTCGACCAGCCGCTTCACCGCGGCCAGATCGTCGTCCTGCCATTGCGCGGCGATACGCAGGACCGCCTCACGCATGAAGGCCGGCGGAAAGGCGAAGGACAGGGCCTCGCTGTAGAAACCGGCCAGGACGATCTGGCCGCCGGCGGCCAGCCGGCCGATCAGCGTGTCCAGCAGGCCACTGTCTCCGCTCGCATCGCAGATGGTGCGGTAGTCGCGGCGCGGATCGGCGGCCGGGTCGATCACCTGGTAGCCCAGGGCGCCCTCGGCGCGGCCGGCATTGGTCTCCCACACCACCGGCGCGCCACCTTCGGCCACCGCCAGCCGGGCGATCAGCCGGCCCAGCACGCCATGGCCCACCACCAGATCCGGCGGCGGCCCGCCGACGCGCACCGCATGCAGCGCGGTCGCCGCCAGCGCCAGCAGCACCCCGCGCTCGCCCAGCGCCGCATCGATCGGCAGGGCGCGCGCGCCCGGCACCACCAGGCGCGAGGCGGCGCCGCCGAACAGGCCACGCACCGGGCCGAAGCAGCGGGCACCCGGCACGAACACCTGATCCCCGACATTCAATCCGGCGAGCGGGCCGGCCATCGCGACGCGGCCCACCGATTCGTAGCCGGGGACCAGCGGGTAGCCCATGCCGGGGAAGGGCGGCATCCGCCCGGTCCACAACAGCCGCTCGGTGCCGGTGCTGATGCCACTCCAGGCGATCTCCACCACCACATCGGCCTCGCCGGGGGCGGTCAGGTCGAGCCTGCTGAGCACAAGGCGCTCCGGCTGTTCCATTACCACCGCCATGGCATCCATGCCGGGCTCCCCCTTCGCGCTTGTTGGCAGCATTACTGTTCTGTCAGCCTCATCTTCTGTCAGCCTAGCCTTACTCAATGGGTTGTCAAGAATGATTTACACTTCTCCGCGGCCGGTATCCCACCTTCGCCGAGCCGCTCTCACGGCCGCGCCAGCAGCACCCGGGCCAGCATCGGCCGGCTGGTGGCCAGCGCACGGACCCGGCGGAATCCGGCCTGATGCAGCAGCGACGTCAGCGCCGCCGCGCTGCGCGGCCGTCCCCGCCCCATCGCCAGCAGATAGAGGTCGAAATACGCCCCGATCCGCTCGGCCCCGGCAGTGCCGGCCATCGGCTCGGCGATCAGCAGGGCGCCCTCAGCGGGCAGCGCGGCGCGGGCGGCGCGCAGCAGCGCCAGCGCACCCGCCTCGTCCTGGTCATGGACGATCCGAACCAGGGTGATCAGATCCGCGCCGGCAGGCAGGGGATCGGCCAGGAAATCCCCGCCGATCGCATCGGCGCGGCCGGCGAGGCCCGCGGCGGCGAAACGGGCGCGGGCGCGGTCGGCCACCGCCGGCAGATCGAACAGCACCAGCCGCAGACCCGGCGCGCGGGACGCGGCGGCGGCCAGGAAGCTGCCATCGCCGCCGCCCACATCCATCAGGCAGCGGTGCCGGTCGAATTTGTAGGCATCCAGCACTTCGGTCGCGACCAGCGGCTGGGATGCCGCCATCAGCGCGGTATAGGCACTGATCTGTGTCGCCCCCAGCGCCGCCGGACTGCCGCCCCCGGCATAGGGCCAATAGCCGGACAATGCGGTCGGACCCGCCTCGCCCCGCAGCAGCGCCACCGGGTCGGTGAGGTCGGCATAGAGCAGGGCATGGTGCTCGATCATGGCGATCACGCCGGGATTGCCGAGCAGCGCCGCCCCCAGCTGGCCGATCGCGTAGCGGCCATCCGCCCGCCGCGCCGCGAGTTCCAATGCCACAGCGGCATCCAGAAGCCGCGCCGCCCCGTCCTCGGGCAGCGCCAGCAGCGCAGCGAGTTCGGCGAGACCGCGCGGGCGCTCGAACAGGGTCTCGCACAGCCGCAGCCGCACCGCGGCCAGCAGCACCTGGGAATAGACGAAGCCGGCGCACAGATCGAACAGCGCCCCGGCGCGACGCCGCGCGATCGGCCGGGTCAGCGGAAACGCCGAGGCCCAGCGCTGGAAACCGGGGCTGGCCAGCAGCCGATCGCGCAGTCCGAACAGCGCCTCCCGCCAGGGCCGGTCGGACGTCCCGGCCAGCTTCCCTTCGGGCATCCCCGCGGGCACTTCCTCAGCCGCGACCGACATGGCCCTTCCGCCGGTTCAAGCGGCGCGGCAGGCGAGTTCCTTGGGCAGCAGCCGCTCTGCCTCCTGCCCGATCAGCGCGCGCAGATCCGCAGCCCCCGGGCCTGCCGGGACCGCGGCCATGGCGGCGTCCGCCAGACCCTGCAGCCGCCGCACCGCGCCGGGAATGCCGAGCTGCAGTGCGGCGCTAGGCCGGCCGAGCGCGAGGTCCCGCCCGATCGGCTTGCCCAGCTCCTCGGCACTGCCGACCATGTCGCGCAGATCGTCGGCCACCTGATAGGCCTCACCCAGCCGTTCGCCGAGCGCCCGCCAGGCCTCCGGCGCCGCCCCCGCGGCGGCGGCGCCGGCGGTGGTGGCGGCAGCGAACAGCGCTCCGGTCTTGGCGCGCTGATAGTGGGCGAGATCGATCTCGGTCTCACACTCCCAGGCCTGGCCGGCGGCGATGCCGAACGGGGCACCGACCGAGCGGCCGAGAATGACCATCAGCGCCACCTGCCGGGCGGGCGCCGCGGCGGCGCGCAGCAGCGTCTCGAACCCCAGCACGATCAGCGCATCGCCGGCCAGCACCGCCAGCGGCTCGCCAAACGCCCGGTGCACCGCCGGGCGACCGCGCCGGCTGGCGGCATCGTCGAAGCAGGGCAGATCGTCATGCACCAGCGAGGCGCAGTGCATCAGCTCGATCGCCGCCGCCGCCGCCTCGGCCAGCGCCCAGGCCTCGCTCGCCGGCTCGGCGCCACAGGCCCGCGCAACCGCCAGGCACAGGCGCGGGCGGATGCGCGCGCCGCCCGGGAACACCGCATGGCGCATCGCCGCGGCCAGCAGCGGCGGCCCGTCCGGCGCCTCGGCTGCGGCGAGCGCCGCGGCCAGGACCCGCTCGATCCTCGCCAGCGCACCGATGTCCTTCATGGCCTCCATGCGGTGTCTCCCTTTACCGGCCGGACGTCTCTCGTCGCCGGGGCTTTGTCATGCGAAACTACTCAGGTCTGGTTCGCGAGGCTGTGGACAAGCGCTGGACGAAGCGTCTGTCATGTCTGGTTGTCAGTCAAAACTGTCATGTAGTATTGACAGTCGAGTCAACTGGTTTTTCCGGAACACGGCGGGCGCGCCTGTCGGATCACGGCGATCGGCGCCGCGATGGCGGGCTGGCGATGATGCCGTGCAGGGGCGCGATGGCCGGCCGCGGAGGGCGGCGGCAGGAATGCCGCAGCGGCTGCACGGACTGGTCAACACCCGAGCGACCGGCGATGCCGGCACCCCTGATGCCACGGAGATCGCCCGATGCCCGGAACGGAGTTTCGCCCTGCTGCGGCACCCCAGCCCGGTCCCCCGCCTGTCGCCGGCGGGCGCGGGCACCCGTCCAGGCCCCGAAGCGCCGATGGCGGTGATGTCGGGCCGGAGAGCGGCGGGGGGGGTGATCGCGGACCGCGTTTCGACGGCACGGTCGCCCGGGGCGGCTATGCCTGGTGGTATCTCGACGCGCTGAGCGATGACGGGGCCCACGGGCTGACCGTGATCGGCTTCATCGGCAGC
>DAICZL010000676.1 GCA_027311165.1 bacterium | reverse complement strand
GCCCTGCTCGGCCTCGCGACACGCCCGCCCGGCCCCGGGGGCACAATCGCCGAGGATCGCACCGCCTTCCTGCTGGGCGCCGCCGGACTGCTCAACCAGCGGCCGGTCTCCGGCCATGCGCTGGAGCAGCTGCTGCAGGCGCGGCTCGGCCTCAAGGTGCGGCTCGAGGGATTGTGCGGCGGCTGGCTCGATCTCGCCTGCGAGCAGCGCCTCCGGCTGGGCCATTCGAGCCGCCTCGGCCAGGCTGCGGTGCTGGGCGGGCGTGTCTGGGACCAGGCCGCCGGCATCCGTATCGAGATCGGGCCGATGAGCCTCGAGCGGCTGCGCACACTGCTGCCCGGCGGAGCCGGCCATGGCGACCTCGCGGCGCTGGTCCATTTCGCGCTCGGCGATGCGTTCGACGTGGCTTTGTCGCTCACCCTGCTGGCGCAGGATGTGCCGCGCGGGCTGCCGCTCGGGCGCGCCCGGCCATTGCTCGGCTGGACCTCCTGGCTCGGCCAGCTGGCCCCGAGCGGAGCGCGCGTCGTGCCGCTGCGCCTGCAGACGGGCCAGGCGCGGCGCGCGTGATGCCCGATCCCAAGCGCCTGGCAGCGACGCTGAGCCCGCCCGCCCGCCAGGCGCTGGAGCGCGCCGCCGGCCGAGCCCTGCGCGAAACCCACGCCATGGTGGAGCCCGAGCATCTGCTGCTGGAACTCTGCAGCGCCCAGGACACCGATCTCGGCTTCCTGCTGGCAGGGGAGCCGGCGGGACCAGGCCCGGTGCTGGCCGGGCTGGAAGCGGCGCTGGCACGCTTCCCCCGCGGCAGCCCGCGCCTGCCGGCCCTGTCGGGCACGCTGATCGAGACGCTGTGCGCGGCCTGGGTGATCGCCTCGGTGGATCACGGGCTGGCGCAGACCGGCGCGGCCTGCATCGCCAGCGCCCTGCATCAGGATGCGGGGCGGCGGGCGGCGCTGCTGGCCTCGGTGCCGGCGCTGGCCCCGATCTTCGCCAGCGCCCTTCTGCAGAATCTGGGGGAATGGCTGCGCCAGGGGCCAGAGCACCAGACCGGGGGCGCCCCCCCGGCGGGGGGCGGCGCGCTCGCGGCCTATACCGTCGATCTGACCGCGCTAGCCCGGCAGGGGCGGATCGCTCCGGTGATCGGCCGCGATGGCGAGATCCGCCAGATCATCGATGTGCTGATGCGCCGCCAGCAGAACAACCCGATCCTCACCGGGCCGGCAGGCGTCGGCAAGACCGCCATCGTCGAGGGGTTCGCGTGCAGCATCGCCGAGGGACGGGTGCCGCCGCGGCTCGCCGATCTGGTGGTGCGCAGCCTCGATCTGGGGCTGCTGCAGGCCGGCGCCTCGATCCGGGGCGAGTACGAGCAGCGGCTGCGGGCGCTGGTGGATGCGACCGCCGCGGCGACGCCGAGGACGGTGCTGTTCATCGACGAGGCGCATATGCTGATTGGCGCCGGCGGGCCGGCCGGCCAGGGCGATGCGGCGAACCTGCTGAAGCCCGCGCTCGCCCGCGGCGGGCTCGGGGTGATCGCCGCCACCACCTCGGGCGAATACAAGCGCTTCATCGAGAAGGACCCGGCCCTGGCGCGGCGCTTCCAGGTGATCCG
>DAICZL010000667.1 GCA_027311165.1 bacterium | reverse complement strand
CCCTGGGTGGTACCCTGCCACGCAGGGGTTCCGTGCGCGGAGCTCCGGCCCCGATCGACCCCAGGACAGCATGCCGAACCCACACGCCCTGATTCTGGCCGGCCCCACCTGCAGCGGCAAATCGGCGCTGGCGCTGGCGCTCGCCCGCCATCTGGACGGGGTGATCCTCAACGCCGACGCCATGCAGACCTACCGGGACCTGCGCGTGCTCACCGCCCGACCCACCGAGGCCGAGGCAGCGCTGGTGCCGCACCGCCTGTACGGCGTGCGCGAGGCCGCCGATCCCGGCAGCGCCGCCTGGTGGCGGGCCGCCGCGCTGGCCGAGATGGCGGCGGTGGCCGCGGCGGGGAAGCTGCCGCTCCTGTGCGGCGGCACCTGGCTGTATTTCGCGGCACTGCGCGAGGGGCTGGCCGACATCCCAGAACCCGGGCCGGCGGCGCGGGAGCAGGCGCGGGCGCTGCTCGCCGAACTGGGTGCCGCCGGGCTGCACGCGCGGCTCGCCCGGGTCGATCCGGCGAGTGCCGCGCGCCTGCGCCCCGCCGACGGCCAGCGTCTGGCGCGGGCCTGGGAGGTCTGGGCCGGCACCGGCCGGGGGATCGCCGACTGGCAGGCCGCGCCCGCCGCGCCGGCGCCCTGGCGGTTCAGCGCCATCCTGCTCGACCCGCCGCGCGCCGTCCTGCGCCAGGCGATCGCGGCCCGGTTCCAGTCCATGCTGGATCAGGGCGCGCTGGCCGAGGTGGCGGCGCTGGAGGCGATGGGCCTGGACCCGGCGCTGCCGGTGATGCGCGCGCATGGCGTGCCGGAACTGCGCGCCCATCTGCGCGGCGAGGTGACGCTGGCCGCGGCGGCGGAGCGGGCGATCCTCGCCACCGGCCAGTACACCAAGCGCCAGGCTACCTGGTTCCGCCACCATGCGCTGGCGGACTCTGCGCGCACGCATATGATCCATGCGCGAATTGCAGATCATACGCAATTTTCGGAAATAAATCTTGCGGAAATCATCCAGTTTGTTCAATGCCCGGGTTGACGCGCCGCAGTGCGGGGGATTAGTGGTGCGCTCCGCCGCTGGCCGGAAGCCGGCGGCATGGGGTTCGGGGTGCCTGCGATGTCGATATCCACAAGCCAGCCGGGAGCAACCATCCAGCCGGGCCAGGACAGCCTGTCGGGCGCCGAGGTGCTGCTGCGTGCGCTGAAGGACCAGGGCGTGGAGGTCATCTTCGGCTATCCCGGCGGCGCCGTCCTGCCGATCTACGACGCGCTGTTCCAGCAGAACGCGATCCGCCACATCCTGGTGCGCCACGAGCAGGCCGCGGTGCATGCCGCCGAGGGCTATGCCCGCAGCACCGGCCGGGTGGGGGTGGTGCTGGTGACCAGCGGCCCGGGCGCCACCAATGCCGTCACCGGGTTGGTCGATGCGCTGATGGACAGCATCCCCGTGGTGTGCCTGACCGGCCAGGTGCCGACCCATCTGATCGGCAATGACGCGTTCCAGGAAGCCGACACCACCGGCATCACCCGCCCGGCGACCAAGCACAATTATCTGGTCAAGCGGCCCGAGGATCTGGCTCGCGTGGTGCACGAGGCGTTCTACGTGGCACGCAGCGGCCGCCCCGGCCCGGTGGTGATCGACCTGCCCAAGGACGTGGTGATCGCCCGCGCGCCCTACACCGCCCCGCCCACGCTCGCGCATCGCAGCTACCGTCCGCAGACCGAGCCCGATGGCGGTCAGATCGCCCGCGCCGTCGCGCTGCTGAAGGCGGCGAAGCGCCCGATGGTCTATACCTGCGGCGGCGTGATCAATGCCGGCGACGCCGCATCCGCCGCGCTGGTCGCCTTCGTGCGGGAAACCGGCCTTCCCTGCACCAGCACGCTGATGGGCCTGGGGGCTTATCCGGCCAGCGATCCGCAGTTCCTGGGCATGCTGGGCATGCACGGCACCTACGAAGCCAATCTGGCGATGCACGGCTGCGACGTGCTGCTGAATGTCGGGGCCCGCTTCGATGACCGGGTGACCGGGCGGCTGAATGCGTTCAGCCCCGGCTCACGGAAGATCCATATCGACATCGACCCCTCCAGCATCAACAAGAACGTGCCGGTGGAAGTGCCGGTGATCGCCGATGCCGGCCGCGCGCTGGAGGCCTTGCGCGCCGCCTGGCGGGCGGACGCCACCAGGCCGGACACCCAGGCCCTGGCCGAATGGTGGCGCCAGATCGAGACCTGGCGCGCGGTGGATTGCCTGCGCTTCGTGCAGGACACCGCGCCCGGATCGATCATCAAGCCGCAGCACGCGGTACGGAGGCTGTTCGAGATCACCCGGCAGCAGGGCCGGGAGACCTTCATCACCACCGAGGTCGGCCAGCACCAGATGTGGGCCGCCCAGCATTTCCATTTCGACCGGCCGAACCACTGGATGACCTCCGGCTGGCTGGGCACCATGGGCTACGGCCTGCCCGCCGCCATGGGCGTGCAGATCGCTCATCCCGACGCGCTGGTGATCGACATCGCCGGCGAGGCCAGCATCCTGATGAACATCCAGGAGATGGGCACGCTGGCGCAGTACCGCATGCCGGTGAAGGTGTTCATCCTGAACAACGAATATATGGGCATGGTGCGGCAGTGGCAGGAATTGCTGCATGGCGGCCGCTACTCGGAAAGCTACTCCGCCGCCCTGCCGGATTTCGTCAAGCTCGCGGAGAGCTTCCACGCCGTCGGCCTGCGAGCCAAGACGATCGATGATCTCGACCGGGTGATCCTTGAGATGCTGGCGGTCGATCGGCCGGTGATCGCCGATATCTGCGTCGATCAGAAGGAGAACTGCTTCCCGATGATCCCCTCGGGGGCGGCGCATAACGAGATGATCCTGGGCCCGCAGCACGAATCCCGCGCCGCCGGCATCACCGACGAGGGCCTGGTCCTGGTCTGAGACCACTGCGCCGCGCCGCCGACCAGCACCAGGAACCCGATAAGATGGCCAGCCCGTTCGACACGACTTTCCGCTCCGCCACGATTTCCGTGCTGGTGGAGAACGAATCCGGCGTGCTCGCCCGCGTGATCGGGCTGTTCTCCGGCCGCGGCTACAACATCGACAGCCTGACCGTGGCCCCGGTGGACCGGGAACGCCAGCAGAGCCGGATCAACATCGTCACCTCGGGCACCGAGATGGTGATCGAGCAGATCAAGGCCCAGCTCGACCGGCTGGTGCCGGTGCATCGCGTCGCCGATCTGACCCGGGAAGGCCCGCACGTGGCGCGCGAGATGGCGCTGATGAAAGTGGTCGGCCGTGGCGAGCCGCGCGTCGAGGCGCTGCGCATCGCCGATGCGTTCCGCGCCCGCGTCGTGGATACCACGGTGGAGAGCTTCATCTTCGAGCTGACCGGCAGCACCGAGAAGATCGATGCGTTCCAGGAATTGATGCGGCCGCTGGGACTGGCCGAGGTGTCGCGCACCGGCGTGGCCGCGATCGCGCGCGGAGTGGGTGCCATCTGACGACGCAGACTAAGGCCAGGGGCTCCGTCCCGGGACCCGGCTGGGGGCAGCGCCCCCAGACCCGCACCCGTCGGGGGGTATTCCCCAGGGGACGGTTTCCAAAGGCAGCGCCTTTGGCGTGGTCCAGGGC
>DAICZL010000664.1 GCA_027311165.1 bacterium | reverse complement strand
GGCCACGGCAAGCCCGCCGGCCCTGCCCCAGACGGCACCGGAGATGATCATCGTGGACCATCTGACCCGCCGCTTCGGCGCTTTCGTCGCGGTCGACGATGTGAGCTTCCGGGTTTCCCGGGGCGAGATTTTCGGGCTGCTCGGGGCCAATGGCGCGGGCAAATCGACGACCTTCCGCATGCTCTGCGGATTGCTGAAACTGACCGAGGGCCGCGTGCTCGTCGCCGGTTTCGATCTGCGCACGGCCGCCGCCCCGGCACGCGGGCGGATCGGCTACATGGCACAGAAATTCTCGCTCTATGGCGATCTGTCGGTGCGCCAGAACCTGCGCTTCTTCGCCAGCGCCTACCGGCTGCCCGGAGCGCACCGGGCAGCGCGCCTGGCCTGGGCCGTGGCCGAATTCGATCTGGCACCGATCCTGGACGATACCGCGCGCGATCTGCCTCTGGGCTTCAAGCAGCGCCTCGCACTCGCCTGCGCGCTGATGCACGAGCCCGACATCCTGTTCCTCGACGAGCCGACCTCGGGGGTCGATCCGCTCGCGCGGCGCGAGTTCTGGCGGCGCATCAACAGGCTGGCGGAAGCCGGGGTGACGGTGCTGGTGACCACCCATTTCATGGAGGAGGCCGAATATTGCGATCAGCTCGTGATCATGGCCCAGGGCGCCGTGCTGGTCGCCGGCACGCCCGAAGCGATCAAGGCGCAGACCCGCACGGCTGATTTTCCCGATCCGACGATGGAAGACGCCTTCATCGCGGTCATCGAACGGGCGGCCCGCGCGCCGGCGACGCCATGAGCGGCGGGTTCGGCAGGCTGCGCGGACTGCTGCGCAAGGAGACACTTCAGATCTGGCGCGACCCCTCGGCGCTGGCGATCGCCTTCGTGCTGCCCACGGTGCTGCTGCTGATGTTCGGCTACGGCGTCTCGCTCGATGCGCGCAACGTCAGACTGGCCCTGGTGGTGCAGCATCCCGACGCCGCCACCGCCGGCTTCACCGCGGGCTTCGCACAATCCCCCTTCTTCCGCCCGCGCCGCTTCGCGACCATCCAGGACGCCGAGGCCGCGATGTCGGCGGACGAGGTGCAGGGCATCGTCTGGCTGCAGAGCGATTTCGGGCGCCTGGTCGAAGCGGGCGGCGCCGCGCCGATCGGGGTGATCGTCAACGGGGTCGATGCCAATGACGCCCGGCTGATCGAAGGCTATGTGCAGCAGGTCTGGAGCAGCTGGCTCGGGGCGCAGGCCGCCCTGGCGGGGACGAAACCGCCGATGCCGCTTTCGGTGCAGCCGCAGGTGCGGTTCAATCCCGCGGTGAGCAGCCGGAATTATCTGGTACCCGGCCTGATCGCGATGATCATGACCCTGACCGGCGCGCTGCTGACGGCCCTGGTGATCGCGCGGGAATGGGAGCGCGGTACGATGGAGGCGGTGATGGTCACCCCCGTCACCGTGCGGGAATTGCTGCTGGCCAAGCTGCTGCCCTATTTCGCACTGGGCATGGGCGGCATGGCCGGATCGGTGGCGATCGCCGTGTTCCTGTTCGGCGTGCCCCTGGTGGGTTCACTCTGGGTGCTGACAGCGACGTCCGCCCTGTTCCTGCTGGCGGCGCTCGGCATGGGGCTGCTGATTTCGAGCTTCGCCCGCAACCAGTTCGTCGCCGGGCAGATCGCGATCATCACGACCTTCCTGCCGGCCTTCATCCTGTCCGGCTTCGTCTTCGACATCAACAGCATGCCACAGGCGGTGCAGTTCATCACCCACATCGTCGCCGCGCGATATTTCGTGGCCATACAGCAATCGGTGTTCCTGGCCGGCGATGTCTGGTCCGTGATCCTGCCCAATGCCGCGGCACTCGCGCTGATGGCCGTGGTGTTTCTCGGGCTGGCACGGGCAATCGCACGCAAGCGGCTCGACTGAGCGCATGTTGCAGCAGGTCCTTGCGCTGATCGTGAAGGAATTGCTCGCCGTGCTGCGCGATGCGAAGAGCCGCATGGTGCTTATCGGTCCGCCGCTGGTCCAGCTTCTGGTGTTCGGCTATGGCGCGACCTTCGATCTCACTCACGTGAAGATGGCGATCTACGACCAGGACCCTGGCGCCGCCTCCCGCGATCTGGTGGCGCGCTTCGCCGGATCACCGAGTTTCCAGGTGGTGGCCGATCTGCACAGCGCCCAGCCGATCGACGCGCTGATCGATAGCCGCCAGGTGGCTCTGGTCCTGGTGATCGACCGGCGCTTCACGCGCGATCTCCTGACCCATCGGCCGGCGCCTGTGCAGGTGATCGTCGACGGACGCAATTCCAACACAGCTCTGCTGATCGAGGGCTATGCCAACGCCATCCTGACCGATTTCTCGCTGGCCTGGAGTGCCGCGCACGGCGATCCGCCGCCGCCCGCGCTGCTCGATCTGCGCGCCCGCTTCAACCCAACGCTCAACTCGCACTGGTTCATCGTTCCTGGAATCGTCGCGCTGCTGACACAGGTGGTGACCCTGCTCGTGGTCGGTCTGTCGGTGGCGCGCGAGCGGGAGGCCGGCACCTTCGACCAGCTGCTGGTAACGCCGTTGCGCCAGGTCGACATCCTGCTCGGCAAGGGATTGCCGGGGGTGCTGATCGGCCTCCTGGAAGCCTCGGTCAGCATCGGTGCCGCGGTCTGGTGGTTCAGCGTGCCGCTGCGCGGCAGCCTGCCGGCGCTGTATTTCGGCCTCACCCTGTTCGTCATCGCGGTCACCGGCATCGGGCTGATGATCTCCTCCCTGGCGGTGACGCAGCAACAGGCGCTGCTGGGGGCGTTCCTGTTCATGGTGCCGTCCATCATCCTGTCCGGCTTCGCGACGCCGATCGCCAACATGCCGTTCTGGATGCAGACCCTCACACTCATCAACCCGCTGCGCTATTTCCTGGTGATCGTCCGCGGCGTGTTCTTGCAGGGCGCGGGACTGTCCATGCTGGCCCAGCAGTTCTGGCCGATGGCGGTGATCGGCCTGATCAGCCTGGCCGCTGCCGGGTGGCTGTTCCGCAAGCGGGTCGCCTGAGCCCCCGAGGCCGGGCCGCGCCAGCCTGCCCGGCACCCAGCGCCCCCTTCAGGCTGTCTTCGCGTGCCATCTCTCGAGCGCGGGCAGGATCACGTCGGCGCGTTGGAAACCGTTGGTGACGAGCGCGTAGGGCGCGCTCGGGACGGTGCCGGCGATCAGGGTTGGAAAGCCCCGGATGCCGGCGCGCTGGGCGATCGCGAAGTCCTGCAGGGTCTCCTGCCGCGCGGCGTCGCTGTCCATCTCGGCACGGAAGCGCTCGGCCGGCAGCCCCGACATGGCGGCGATCGCGGCGAGTTCGCCAGGATCGGTCACGTCACGGTTGCGGGCATAGAAAGCATCCTGGATCCGCCGCAGCCCGGCCAATGCCTCCGCCATCCCCTGGCGGCGCAGCACGACGATCGCGCGCGAGGCCGGCTCGGTGTCATAGACGAACCTGTCGCGATCGAAGAAGGCATGATCGAAGGGTTGCCCGGAGGCCTCGCGCACATGCTCCCAATGGGTCCGGATTTCCGCCTTGTCGGCATCGGTCAGCGGCGCCTCTGTCCCCGGACGCAGCCCGCCGAGCACCAGACGGATCGGCAGGGCCGCACCGAAACGATGTTGGATCGCCTCGATCACCGGGGAGAACCCCCAGCACCAGGAACACATCGGGTCGGCGAAGTAGACGAGATGAGGGTCAGACAAAGCCGGCTTTCCTCGCCTTGCGGTGTGCCCGCCCCTTGATCTGAAACGATCGTTCGGTTATCTAAGCCTCCGGGCCAATCAGGTCAACCGCCAACCATGTCACGCACCCGCGCGATCGATGACGCAGACATTCTCGACAGGGCCGCCGCCGTGTTCTGGCACCACGGCTATGCGGCGAGTTCTATGCGCGTTCTGGCCGAGGCGACGGGGCTTGGCGGGGCGGCGCTGTATCATCGTTTCGGCGACAAGGACGGCCTGTTCGTCGCGGCCTTGCGCCGCTACGCCGAGGAGGGTCTGGGCGAGCGCCTGGCCCGGCTGTCCGCCCTCGCGGACCCGGTCGCCGCCGTCTGCGGGTTTTTCGACGAGCTGATCCGCCTCTCGGTCGGTGACCGCGACCGCCGCGGCTGTCTGCTGGTCAACACTGCCCTCGACGGCGCGGCGATGTCCCCGGCAGCGCGCGCGGTGGTTCGCGACCGGCTGGGCGAGATCGAAGCCTTCTTTCGCCACCAGCTTGGACGCGCCCGCCAGACGGGGCGTCTGGCGGCCGATCTCGATCCTGACCTCACCGCCGAACTGCTGCTCGGCACGGTCCTTTCCATCCGGGTCATGGCGCGCCTCGATCCCGACCATGGCCGGCTTCGCCGCCTGGCCGATGGCGCGCTGATTGCGCTCAAACCCTGTCCGGAGGATCCGCCGCGATGATCGATCTTTATTACTGGACCACGCCGAATGGCCACAAGATCACGATCTTCCTGGAGGAGACCGGCCTTCCATATCGGATTGTGCCGGTCAACATCAGCACGGGAGAACAGTTCAAGCCCGATTTCCTGGCGATAGCGCCCAACAACCGCATCCAGGCGATCGTCGATCACGCGCCCGAAGATGGCGGGGGCCCGCTCGGCCTGTTCGAATCCGGGGCGATACTGGAATATCTCGCCGACAAGACCAGCCGGTTTCTGCCCGCGGATCCGCGCCCGCGGGCGGAGGTTCTGCAATGGCTGTACTGGCAGATGGGCGGGCTCGGGCCGATGGCCGGGCAGAACCACCACTTCGTGCAATACGCCCCCGAGAAGCTGCCCTACGCGATCAACCGATATGTCAACGAGACCAACCGGCTCTATGGCGTGCTCGACAAGCGGCTCGCCGATCGCGCATTCATCGCCGGGGATTACTCCATCGCCGACATGGCGAGCTATCCCTGGATCGTGCTGCATGAACGCCAGCAGCAGGATCTGGCGGAGTTCCCCCATCTGAAGCGCTGGTTCGAGATGCTGCGCGCCCGTCCGGCGGTGCAGCGGGCCTATGCACTGGCCGAAGCGATCAACACGGCCCCCGTGGTGAGCGAGGAGTCGCGCGCGGTGCTGTTCCAGCAGACCGCCCGCACGTCCGCCGGAGCATGACCATGTCCCGATCGCGGCTGCTGTTCGAGCTCTCCGGCGCGGACGAAGACGTGCGCTTCAGCCCGTATTGCTGGCGCATCCGCTTCGCGCTCGCGCATAAGGGCCTCACCGCCGGGACGGTGCCCTGGCGCTTCACCGACAAGGACGCAATCGTGGCTTCCGGCCAGGGCAAGGTGCCCGTGCTGATCGACGGCGATCATTGCGTCTTCGACAGCTGGGCGATCGCCGAGTATCTGGAAGCGACCTATCCCGATCATCCCTCGCTGTTCGGCTCGCCGCCCGGCCAGGCGCTCGCCCGCTTCATCAATCAATGGACGGGCGAGGTGCTGCATCCGGCGATCGCGCGCGTGGTCATCGCCGATATTCCCGCCATCCTGCACGAGAAGGACCGCGACTATTTCCGGACCTCGCGTGAGGCGGCTTTCGGCAGCACCCTGGAAGCGCTGGGGGCGAAGCGCGCGGACTCGCTCGCCGCGCTGCGGCGGGTGATCCAGCCGCTGCGCAGCACGCTCACGGCGCAGCCTTTCCTCGCCGGGGCCACTCCCAACTACGCCGACCATATCGTCTTCAGCGGGTTCCAATGGGCCCGCATCGCCAGTCCGGTGAGCTTGCTCGCCGCCGATGATCCGCTCGGCGCCTGGTGTGAACGGATGCTCGATGCCTATGACGGGCTGGCCCGCGCGGCACCCCGCGCAAGCTTGCCGGTATCCGCCTAGACCGCGGCTCTTCTGCCGTCACCACCCACCGCCAACGGATCCATCGATGAGCAGTCTGACCGGCATCCGCGTCTGCGTCTTCGACGCCTATGGAACGATCTTCGACTTCGCCTCCGCCGCGGCGCAATGCTCCGCCATTCCGCAGGATCGGCGGGCGGCGCTGACGGCTCTGTGGCGTGACAAGCAGCTGCAATATACGTGGCTGCGCTCGCTGCAGGGCCAGTATGTCGATTTCTGGCAGGTGACCGGCGATGCGCTCGATTTCGCCCTGGACAGTTTCGACATCGCCACGCCGGCGCTGCGGGCACAGCTGATGGATCTCTACGCGACACTGTCGGCCTTTCCTGAGGTGCCGCAGACACTGCTCTCGCTGCGCCAGGCCGGTTTCAGGACGGCGATCCTGTCCAACGGCTCGCCATCGATGCTCGACACTGCGGTGCGCGGCGCCGGGCTGGAAGATCTGTTCGACGCGGTCCTCTCGGCCGACGCGGTCGGCGTCTTCAAGACCGATCCCCGCGTGTATCAGTATGCGCTCACCCGGCTGGGCGTCACCGCGGACGAGGTGTCGTTCCAGTCCTCCAACGCCTGGGATGCATTTGCGGCCTCGGCCTTTGGCATGCGCGTGGTGTGGTGCAACCGCTATGCCCAGCGGCGCGAGCGCCTGCCCGGTGCGCCGGATCATGAGGTGCGCAGCCTCGCCGAACTGCCGGGGCTGCTCGCCGCGAAATCCTGACATTCCCCCGCCGCGACATGGCGAGCCGCAGAGCAGGCGAAGACCGGGCGGACCGGTGCCCGTGGCCGGAAACTCCACGTGCGCCCGGCTTCGATCCGTGGGACGGTTGCCGCCCTTCAGCCTTCCCTCCGGTGCCCCGCCCATGCAACTGAACGCCGATCTCTCCCGCCTCGCCGCGGTCGACAGCGCCGCACTCGCCTGGGTGGCCTCACCCATGGCCGGGGTGGAGCGGCGGATGCTCGAGCGCGACGGCGACGAAGTGGCCCGCGCGACCTCGCTCGTGCGTTACGCGCCGGGCTCCGCCTTCTCCCCTCACACCCATGGCGCCGGCGAGGAGTTCCTGGTGCTGGAGGGTGTGTTCTCCGACGAGACCGGGGATTTCCCGGCCGGCTTCTACGTCCGCAACCCGCCCGGCTCGCGCCACACGCCCGCCAGTGCCCCGGGCGCGGTGATCCTGGTCAAGCTCCGACAGATGCCGCCCGAGGAGACCCTGCCGGTCCGGCGCGACACGCGCGATCCCGCGCTCTGGCGCGATCTCGGCCAGGGCCGGCAGGAAGCCCTGCTGTTCGAGGCAGCGTGGGAGCGCGTGGCGATGCTGCGATTTGCGCCGGGCCATGAAGGGGCGGCCGAGACCTGGCCGCACGGCGTCGAACTCTTCGTGGTCGAGGGTGATGTGGCGATCGACGGCGCCTCGCACCGCGCCGGCGCGTGGCTCCGCCTGCCGCCCGGCAGCCGCCTGACGCTGGCAAGCCAGGGCGGCGCGCTGCTGTATCGCAAGACCGGCCATCTCGGCTGACGCGGGATGCCTGATCTGATCGTCATCGGCGCCGGCCTCTCCGGCCTGGCGCTGGCGCGGGAAGCGGCCGGGCGCGGCGCCGAGGTGGTGATGCTGGAAGCCCGCGCGCGCATCGGCGGGCGGGTGCTGAGCCATCGCACCAAGGCCGGCGCCTACGACCTCGGCCCCGCCTGGGTCTGGCCCGTCCTCCAGCCGCGCATCGCCCGGGCGGTGCAGGCGGCGGGGCTGGCGCTCACCGAGCAGGCGGAGACGGGCGGCTTCGTCTTTCAGGACCAGGCGGGGCGCATACAGCGTCTGCCGCACGGCTTCCCGCAGGAGCCGCCGAGCCTGCGCATCACGGGCGGCATCGCGGCGCTGGTGGAAGCCGTCGCCGCCGGCCTCGCGCCCGGGGTGGTCCGGCTGGAACACGTGGTCCGGCGTATCGCGCTGACCGAAACGGGCGTTGCCGTCACCGCCGAAAGCCCCGCCGGCCCCATGACGCTGCATGCCGCCCGCGCGGCGCTGGCCCTGCCGCCGCGGCTGATCGGCGGGATCGAGATCCTGCCCGCCCTGCCGCCGTCCGTAGGGGCTGGGCTTGCCGCCGTGCCGGGCTGGATGGCGGGGCAGGCCAAGGCGCTGGCCCTCTACGACCGCCCCTTCTGGCGCGACGCCGGCCTGTCGGGCAGCGCGTTCAGCCAGGTTGGACCGCTCGGGGAACTCCACGATGCGAGCCTGCCCGGCGCGGAGGAGGCCGCGCTGTTCGGCTTCTTCTCCTGGCCGCCGGCGCTGCGCGCGGCCCATCGCGCGGGCTTGCCGGAGCTGGTCACGCGCGAACTCGGCGCGCTGTTCGGCGCCGAGGCCGCACGGCCGCGCGAGATGATCATCCAGGACTGGGCAACCGAACCCTTCACCGCGACCGAAGCCGACCAGGCCAACGGGAACGCCCATCCGGACTATCGCCCGATCGCCCTGCCGGCGCCGTGGGGCGAACGGATCACCCTCGCCGGCGCCGAAATGGCCCCCGAATTCGGCGGCTATCTCGAGGGCGCGCTCGCCGCGGCGGAGGCGGCATTGGGCGCATAAGACAGCCCGGGCGGCGCGTGCATCGGCACCGTGGCTGACCGCTGCCGGTCAAACCCGCCCGACGGGAGCTGGCACGTCTGCATCCGTTCCACACAGGGCCGTGCGCGTCGCGGGTGGTGCGGCATCGATCGCAGCGCGCCCGCTCACGCCCCCCCGGCAGGCGGCCGGGACGACCCGGGGAGACTTTATCCTGGGACTGTCGGCATCGGTGCCGGCGCTGTCCGGCAGGCACCTGCGCATCGGCCTGCATCGCGAACGCTCGGCGCCGCGGTTTCGCGACCCAGGATGGAGTAGGGCGGATCGGATGCGCGTCCCGTCCCGGCCTCCTTGGTCTGCGCGCGTGAGGGTGATCGCTTCTGCCGACCATCGATCGGGGCCGGCAGAAGCGATCGGGCGGCGATCCCGGACGCCCGGGCGCACTTGACGGCTGATTTGCGGCCATGGCAGGCAGGTGATGGTCGAGATGAAGCCTTGTCATGATGATCGTCCCCCCCCCGAAGGGGCCGCGTCCGACCGGCGCCGATCGCCCCGCGCGATGCGCGCTGAAGCCCGGAACACTGCTGCCAGCATCGCCGGCAACCTGGAGAAGCCAGTCGTGGAAATGCAGCAGATCCGCTATTTTCTGGCGCTGTCGGAAACGCTGAACTTCACCCGTGCGGCAGAGCAGTGCAATGTCTCCCAGCCAGCGCTGACCCGGGCGGTCAAGATGCTGGAGGAGGAATTCGGCGGTGAACTGATCCGCCGGGAAGGAAGGCTGTCCCGGCTGACCGACCTTGGCGGGCGCATGCTGCCGCTGCTGCGGCAATGCTACGACAGCGCAGTCTCGGCAAAGGCGGTCGCGCGATCGGTCGCCGCCGGCGAGGTCCAGTCGCTGTCCCTGGGGCTTTCCCGGACCGTGGACCTGCGGCTGCTGCGGCCGGTGCTGGTCGAGCTGTTTCGCGCCTTTCCCGCGCTCAGGCTCAAGCTGAAGCGCGGCAGCGGGCCGCAATTGCTGGAGCACCTGAAAATCGGCGCGATCGATGTCGGCATCGCCGGTCCTCTGGGCGCCGCTTGGGACAGGCTCGATGCGTGGCCGATCTTTTCGGAATCCTTCGATCTGCTGCTCGGGCCCACGCATCGCCTGGCGAGCCGGAATGCGCCGGAGATCACCCTCGCCGATCTTCTGGACGAGACCTTCCTGCTGCAGAACGACAGCGAGACGGCCGAGGACGAGGTCCGTCAGCTCGCAGCCGCCGGCATATGCATGGAGCGCACGCATCTCGTCGACAGCGACAGCGACCTCGCCGCGCTCGTGGAGGCCAATCTCGGCGTGGCACTCGCCCCCAGAAGCGTCCTGCGCGCCAGCGGGTTCATCCGCCACATGGCGCCCAATCTGCACCTGCGGCGGACTTTGGCGCTCTATACGGTGCAGGGCCGTGTCCGCTCGCCCGAAGTGGCAACCTTCATCAGCCAGATTCGCGCCGAGGAATGGGACGACGCCGACGGCCAGAGCGACATCCGATCAGACGGGATCATCTGATCGGTGAACATTGCCCGGCAGATGAACGCGCCAGAGCAGCGGCCGATCGTCCATCAGACCGGCTGGCGCGCCAGCGCCGAGGGGGGGCGTCCGACCCGGGATCCGGGCGGGTTTGACGGACCCGAAGGCCGGGATTGCGGCCAGCGCCGGCGGATCAGAGCGCCAGTTCGAACGCCGCGACCAGATCATCGACCTCGGCCCGGCGGCGATAGTCCGGATCGACATGGCGGGCGACGACCACGCCCCGGCGGTCCACCACGAAGGAGGCGGGAACCGGCAGCACCCAGGCGCCCCGGGTCTGGAAGGCGGACAGATCGAGGCCGACCGAACGCATCAGCGCCGCGAATGCGTCATCCAGCCAGAAGGCCAGGTTCAGCGACAGAGCGTAGCCGCTATCGGGGTCGGTCAGGACGCGATAGCCGATGCCGGTCCCCGCGATCAGCCTTGCGTTGTAGCTGCGTGTCTCCGGCGTGATCGCCACCATGTGCGCCGGACCGATCCGGTCCTGCGCCCTGGCGAGGGCGCTCGCCGCCAGCCGGCAATAGGGGCACCAATGGCCGCGATGGAAGGAGATCATGGCTGGTCCGGACTGCAGCACCTCGCCCAGGCGAACCAGCCGCCCGTTCTGATCGGGCAGCATGAAGGGCGGCATCGGCTCGCCCACACGCGGCGCGGTCTGCCCGACACCGGAACGTTCGAGCCGCCCGACCAGTTCCTCGACGGCGTCGGCGAAGCGGGGACTGCCCTTCTTGACCGCCTCGGCCATCAGGCGCAGCCGCACGCTCAAGGGGGCGTCCATGTCACGGACCTGGTCGAAGACCTGCGCGATGATCGCGTAGGGGCTGGGCTCGCTCATCCGGCCTGCCCGCCGGGGCAACCCGGCCGCATGAGCGAAGCGGGGATCACGGCCGAGGCCCTCGCGGGGCATGATCCGTTCGGCGTCGCCGTCCAGGCGCACCCGCCAGCCGCAGCCGGACCGATCCGCGCGACGCGGGGCCCGCGCCGATCAGATGGACATCGATCCTCCCGGTCATGCGCGACGCACCCCCCTGCCGGGGAAGGTTAGCCCGAGCACCCCCGCACCGGCCAGAGCCGCCGCGATCAGCAGGAGACAGGCCGCCCAGCCGAACCGGTCGAAGACGGTGCCGACGATGGCGGCTCCGATCAGACCGCCCGCAAAATAGGCCGTGAGATAGAGCCCGCTCGCAGCGCTTCGCGCCGGCCCGGCCCGGCGGCTGACCTGGCCCGTGGCCGTCGCTTGCGCAAAGAAGGTCCCGAGCCCCACCAGCACCATGCCCGCGATCACCAGGGACAGCATCTGGCTCGACAGCAGCCATAGCCCGATCATCGCCACCACGAGCCCGACATAGAGGGCATTGCGCGGGCCGAACCGGCTCGCCGCCGCACCCGCCAAAGGGGTGAGGAGGATCGAGGGCGCAAAGACGAAGTAGACGGCACCGAGGCTCATCATGCCGAGGCCGAGAGGCGGCCGCATCAGCACGAAATTGACGTAGCTGAACACCCCGATGAAGGCGAACAGGATGAGAAAGCCGATGCCGTAGCCGGCAAACAGGGCGGGGCCGAGCGCGCCCCGTATGCCCGGGCTCGCCGCGCGCTCGAGTCTGGCGCCGGCCGGGATGGTCGCAGCCGCCAGCCCCGCGCCGAGCAGGTTCATCACGGCAAATACGACGAAGGCCACGCTGGTCCCGTAGAGCCCCGCCGTCACCGCGGCGATCAGCCGCCCGACCAGGTTCGATGCCACGTTGCCGGTGATATAGGCGGCAAAGGCGCTGGCCTGGTGCTCCGGCGCGGAGGTCTCGCCGAGATGCGCCAGGGTGAGCGTGAATGCGCAGCTCATGCACAGGCCCTGCACCACGCGCAATGCCGTGAACAGGCCGAGAGTGGGTGCCACGGCCAGCAGCGCGGAGGGAACCGTCAGGATCATCAGGCTCGCCACGATCCCGGCGCGCCGGTCGATCCGTGCGCCAAACAGGGCGGTGAGCAGGGCGCCGACCGCCATGCCGGCGGTGGATGCGTTGACGGCGACACCGATCTCGCTCGGACTTGCGGCATAGGTCACAGCCAGAAACGGCAGGATCGCCTGGGCCGCGAACAGATCGACCAGAGTGAAGAACGCGATGAGGGCGATCACCGTCGCGCCGAGACGGGGCACGAGCGGCACGCGCGCGATCTCACCCGTCATGATCGCCATCGCTGACCTCGCTTATCGGATGGGCTCAGGGGGCCTCGCGCGCGACCCACCCGGAATTTTCGTGTCCGAATGAGTCGCGCCGGCGCGTCATCGACCGGCCGGGGCGGGCGACGCTCGGCTCACATCATGTGAGCGTCGTCCTTTTCGGGGAGAAGATCGGCCGAGAGGATCACCACCGGAACCTTGCCGGTGTTCTTCCACCAATGAGAGGTGCCATGGGTCTCCTCGGTCGTGTCGCCGGCCTTGTGCAGGATCGGCACCGAGCAGTTGGACGCATATTCATACACTTCGCCGCTGACGATGTAGATGATCGCGGGCCTGTTGCCGTGGCTGTGCCAGGGCACGACCCCGCCGGGCTGCACCACGAGGCGGCGCAGGCGGAACAGCCGACCGTTGATCTGCGCCGGCTCCTTGCTCAGATCGATCGAGCCGAGGACGTTATCGGTGACGCCCTTGGCCGGGCTCGGGTCGGGCGCACGGACATCGACGCCCATCTTGTCGGCCGGACAGGAACCGGCGCTGGCAAGCGAAGGAGCCATGGCGACCGCCATGACGGCGAGGGCACCCAGCAAGCCGAAACGCGCAGACACGGACTGACTCATCGATCATTCTCCCCAGGACGTCTCGCGCCGAGACATCTGCGCGCATGATCCGGCGAGGCGGCGCAATCCGGAAATGTCGTTTGCTGATCGAATGCATAACCAGCCGGCATTTCCCCCGCCGGCGTCGGCCCGCCGATCCTGATCCCGATGCACCTCTCCGCCTTCAGGGATCAGACCGATGAACGCTCCGGCTCCTTCCGTGCAGCCGCGCAACGCCCTGTCCGGGCGTCGCGCCCTGGTGACCGGGTCGACCAGCGGCATCGGACTCGGCATCGCCCGGGCGCTCGCCGCGAAAGGCGCCGATGTGGTGCTGAACGGCTTCGGTGACCGGCACGGGATCCAGCGGATCCAGGACGAGATCGCCGCCGCGTTCGGCGTGCGGGTGGGCCATTCGGACGCCGATCTCTCCCAGCCCGCGGCGATCGGCCTGATGTTCGACGAGCTGCAGGCCACGGGAAGCGGGCGGCTCGACATCCTCGTGAACAACGCCGGCATCCAGCACGTGGCCCCGATCGTCGCGTTTCCGCCGGCCAAATGGGATCAGATCCTGGCCCTCAATCTCTCCGCGGCCTTCCACACCATGCGCCTGGCCATCCCGCTCATGCGCCAGGGCGGCTACGGCCGGATCGTCAACATCGCCTCGGCCCACGGCCTGGTCGCCTCGCCGTTCAAGGCCGCCTATGTGGCGGCCAAGCATGGGCTGATCGGCCTGACGAAGACCGCGGCGCTGGAGACGGCGGCGGAACCGATCACCTGCAACGCGATCTGCCCCGGCTATGTCTTTACCCCCCTGGTCGAACAGCAGATCGAAGACCAGGCCAGGGCGCATGGCATCGCGCGCGAGGCGGTGATCCGCGACATCCTGCTGGCGCAGCAGCCCAACAAGCGCTTTGCGACCGTCGAGGAGATTGGCGCCTTCACCGTTTTTCTCTGCGGCGCCGAGGCTGCCTCCATCACCGGCGCGGCCCTCGCGGTCGATGGCGGCTGGACGGCTCATTGATCGGGACAAGGGCATGAAATCCCCCAAATCGCAACCGGAACCGATCATCGATCGGAACAAGGTCGGCCAGGTCGTGCTGGTGTTCCAGGGCGGTGGCGCTCTGGGCGCCTATCAGGCGGGCGTCTACCAGGCGCTGCAGGAGGCCGGGATCGAACCCGACTGGGTTATCGGCACCTCCATCGGGGCGATCAACGCCGCGCTGATCGCCGGCAATGCGCCCGAAAATCGCCTTGCGCGCCTGCGTGCCTTCTGGATGCAGGCACGCCATACGCCGATGACCCAGCTGCTCGGCAGCCATCCGTTCTGGGGCCGGGAACTCACCAACGCCGCCACCATGCTGAGCGGCGTCGATGGGTTCTTCACCCCCAATCCTTTCGCCTGGCTGGCCCAGCTCGCGCCGCAATTGCCCGGAGTCAGCGCCTATTATTCGACCGACGCCCTGGCCCTGACGCTCGAAAAGCTGATCGATCCAGCGCTGTTGAACGCCCGGGCGCCGCGGCTCACGGTCGGTACCGCTCACGTCCAGACCGGGGAAATGCGCTATTTCGATAGCCGGGACGAGCCCATCGACCTCCGCCACGTGATGGCCTCGGGCGCGCTGCCGCCGGCCTTTCCCGCCGTGCGGATCGATGGCGAGCTGTACTGGGATGGCGGCATTCTCTCGAATACCCCGGTGGAAGCGGTGTTCGACGACAATCCGCGCCAGAACGGCCTGATCTTCGCGGTCCATATGTGGGCCCCGAACGGTCCGGAGCCCGACAGCCTGAGGAGCGTGGCCGCCCGGCAGAAGGACCTGCAATACGCGAGCCGCGCCTCCAGCCACATCAAGCGGCAGCGCCAGATCCACAAGCTGCGTCACATCATCGCGACCATGGCCGCGATGCTGCCGCAGGAGCAGAGGAACTCGGTCGAGGCCCGCGAGCTCGCCGGCTACGGCTGCCTCACCCAGATGCATGTGGTGCGTCTGCTGGCTCCGCCGCTGCAGGGCGATGATCACCTCAAGGACATCGACTTCAGCCCGAACGGCATCGCCGGCCGTTGGGACGCCGGCTACCTCGATACGACCAGGGTCCTCGCCGCGCATCCCTGGACCGAGCCCTGCGACCCGCTCGAGGGCTTCCTGCTGCACGAAGCCCGCGCCGGACAATTGATGCCGGATCGAGGATCCCAAACGGAGGAGACCGCACCATGACCCGTGCCCTGATGGCGTCCCTTGCGCTGGCCGCCGGCATGAGCCTGTGGCAGATGTCCAACCGCCCGGCACTCGCCGCGCCCGCCCCGCCACCTGCCGCAGAGAGCGGCGTGATCCGGGTCAAGAGCGCGCATTCCGTGGACGAGACGCTGAAGCGCCTGAAGGCCGACATCGCCGACAAGAAGATCCGCTTCTTCTCGGAAACCGACCAGTCCGAACTCGGCAGCGGTGCCGGGATCGCACTGCGCAGGTCGGTGCTGATCGAGTTCGGCAATCCGCCGCTCGGCATCCAGTTCCTCACCGCGACACCCTATGCGGGCCTCGACTGGCCGGTTCGGATGCTGGTCTTCGCGGATGCGGATGGCGGGGTGTGGATCGCCTATACCGACTTCGCCTTCATCGCCCATCGCCATCAGATCGAGGACCGCGGCGCCCAGCTGCACATGGCCGCCGAAGTCGCTGCCAGCATCGCCGCCGCCGGCGCCCGCTGAACCCCCTCCGGCCGCTCTCGCTCTGCCACGGTTCGCCTCGCCCATCGCCTGTCCGACCGGCAGGTGTCGTCCCGGTCCAGGCCTTCGCGCGAGGCTCGGCGCGTCCTCGCTGAAACCGTCTTCCCGCGCGACCGGAGGCCCTGAGGTGAAGGTCCCACGCTCTGCCTGAACGCCCCGGGGATGGTCCGGGGGGATGGGCAAGCGATCGGAGGGAGCGCCGGCCTGGGCTCGTCCAGGGC
>DAICZL010000662.1 GCA_027311165.1 bacterium | reverse complement strand
GCCCTGGAGCAGGCGCGCCGCGAGGTGGCCGATGCGGCGCGGCAGGCGCGCGCGCAGGTGGCGCAGGCCCGGGCCGAGGCGCAGCAGGCGCGGGCCGCGGCGGCTCAGGCGGCCGCCGAGCTGTCGCAGGCCGACGACCTGCCGCGCACCCGGGTCACGCGGGTGGGCATCGGCGACGCGCTGCGCCAGTTCACGCTGCTGTGGATCGTGGCCTCGGCGATCATCAAGTACACCTACAAGGGGCGCCTGCAGGCCGAGGTGAAGGCGGCGCAGGCCACCGAGACGGCCGAGGCCGAGTCGCTCAAGCGCCAGGTGGTCGAGGCGCGGATGGCGGCCATGCGGGCCCAGGTGGAGCCGCACTTCCTGTTCAACACGCTGGCCAGCATCGACCACCTGATCGAGACCGACCCAGCGCGCGCCAGCACGATGCAGAAGAACCTGATCGCGCTGCTGCGCGCCAGCATGCCGACCATGCGCGAGGCCAGCGGCAACGGCGGACCGGGCGTGCGCGACCTGGGGCGCGAGCTGGCGGTGATCCGGCCCTACCTCGAGATACTGAAGGTGCGGATGGAAGAGCGGCTGGCGACAGAGATCGCGGTGCCCGACGGCCTGCTGTCGGCCGAATTCCCGCCCATGATGATCCAGACCCTGGTGGAGAACGCCATCAAGCACGGCCTGGAGCCCAAGGCCGAGGGCGGCCGGCTGCGCCTGGCGGCCGAGATCGTGCACGGCAAGCTGCAGGTGACGGTGGCCGACACCGGCCTGGGATTCGGCAAGGCCGCCACCGCCGGCACCGGCGTGGGCCTGGCCAATATCCGCGAGCGGCTGCAGCTGCTGTACGGCCCGAAGGCCACGCTGACCGTGGCAGCCAACCCGCCGGGCGGCACGGTGGTGACGATCACGGTGCCCTACCGCACCGTCGAAGGAGCGCACGCATGAGACACCCTGTGTCAACCCCCCGCCGTTGGAAGCAGCGTTTGAGCGGCGCGATGCAGCGCTGGATCGTAGGGTTTGCGGTCGGTCCAGGCACGCCAGATGATGCGTACCCAAGCGCGGGAGAGGATGCGAATGGCGTGCGGGTGATCGCAACCGCGGCCGCGGGCCTTTGCATAGATGGTGGCGGCCCAGGCGTTGGCGTGGCGCGAGTTGTCGGCCAGACAGGTCAGCGCGGCACGCAGCCGGTGGTTGCAGGCCCAACGGAACCTCACAGCCTTGGTCTTGCCCGAAGCGTAGGTGACCGGTGCGACGCCGGCCTCAGCAGCCAAATGCTCGTCGCTGTCGAAGCGCTCGCGCACGCTGCCCAGCTCGGCCGGGATTTGCGCCGCGCAGATGCGTCCGGCGCGCGGGAAGCTCATCAGGATGCGACCGTCGTCGATGGAGCCGACGTGGTGCTCGATGCGGCTGGACAGCAGCCGGATCTGTTCGACCAGGCGGGCCAGCGTGCGCGCCAAGCTGAGCGCCAACTCGCCCTTGGCCTCCATCTCCAGCTCACCGAGTGCGACCGCCGGTGCCTGGTGCAAGCGATCCAGCAATTCCTGGGCGCTGCGCCGACCGCTGTAGGCGTGCTGGGCACAGAAGGCGGCCATGCGCTTAGGGCCAAGTCGAGTGGCGGACTCGGGTGTGGGGTAACGCTGGATGAAGTCCAGGCCGATGGGCGAGTCCACGTCAGCGAAGACCTCCGCGGCGCCGGGCCAGAAGGACTGCAGCAGGCTGCGCAGCTGGTTGGCCAACTGCACGCGGGTACTCACGAGGTCGTCGCGCCCGCGCACCAGGGCGCGCAGCGCCCGGATGTCGTCGCTCTGCGGGGCCAACGGCTTGAAGCGATGGCCGTCGGTGCGCAGCAAGTCGGCCAGCAGATAGGCGTCAGTTGCGTCGCTCTTGCCGCCGTGACTGCGATAGCGCGGGCGGGTGGCCTTGACCACGTTGGGGTGGATCGGCAGGACTGTGAAGCCGGCTTCCAGCAACGCATCGACGATCAAGCCCGATGGGCGCTCAATGGCCACAGCCGCAATAGCTGCGCTGCGCAGGCGGCGGCACAGCTCGGTCAGGCCTGCGGCATCGTGCTTGATCTCGAACTGCAAGTGCACGCTGCCGTGCTCGTCGATGACGCAAACGGCATGGGTTTGGCTGGCCCAGTCCAGCCCGGCAAAGAATGTGCTCATGGACAGACTCCTGCAAGTTGCGGTATGACTTGCCGTGTCGGAAGGCCCGGCGGGACGCTCACTGATCGGCGCTCCTGGCTGCACACCTTGGCGCTACACCCTGTAGCCCGTCTGGGTCTTCCGGCACCCCGAGGGCTGCGGGTCTCATACGGGCCGTCCGGCGGCCAGCAACGTGGGCAGTCACCCCGGAGGCACGGAAGTCGGAACGAAACATCGGCGCAACGAGTGCGTCGAGTCAAGGCGGTGGCACGCCAACACCAGCGCGCTGAACACGGGTTGCCCACCGCGGCGGTCGGTCGGTTCGTCGCATGCGCCGACCGCCCGCCGCCGTGGACAACCCTGCACCGCGACATGCCCGCGCCCCTCAACAGCCAGAAGGTAGTCCAGTGAGCAAGGTCCACGACAAGGCCATCCTGACCTGCGCGCTCACGGGCGTGCTGACCCATCCGCAGCAGCACCCGGTGCCGGTGACGCCGGCGCAGATGGCGAGCGAGGCGCGCGACGCCTTCAACGCCGGCGCCAGCATCATGCACGTGCACCTGCGCGCGCAGGAGCCGGGCTTCGGCCACCTGCCGAGCTGGGACCCCGACGTGGCCGAGGCGGTGGTGGGCGCGATCCGCGCCGCCTGCCCGGGCGTCGTCATCAACCTCACCACCGGCGTCGTGGGCCGCGACATCAGCGGCCCGCTGGCCTGCCTGCGCCGCGTGCGGCCCGAGGCCGCGGCCTGCAACGCCGGCAGCCTGAACTACCTGAAGCTCAGGGACAACGGGCAATGGGCCTGGCCGCCGATGGTGTTCGACAACCCGGTGGCCAAGGTGCAGGCCATGCTCGAGGTGATGAACGAGCTGCACATCCACCCCGAGTTCGAGTGCTTCGACGTCGGCATCGTGCGCAGCGTGGGCATGTACCTGAAGGCGGGCCTGTTCAGCGGCGTGCCGGAATTGAACTTCGTGATGGGCGTGGCCAGCGGCATGCCCTGCGATGCCGACCTGTTGGCCCTGCTGCCGCGCTATGCGCCGCCGAACGCCGTGTGGCAGACCACGCTGATCGGCCGCGCCGAGATCTGGCCCGTGCACCAGAAGACCGCCGAGCTGGGCGGCATGCTGCGCACCGGGCTGGAAGACACGTTCTACCTGCCCGGCGGCGAACGCGCCGCTGGCAACGGCGTGCTCATCGAAGCGCTGGCCGCCTGCGCACGGCGGGCCGGGCGCGAGATCGCCTCGCCGGCCGAGGCCCGGTCCCGCCTGGGCCTGCGCGCGGCAGCCTGAACGGCGGCCCGGCACGCGCCGGGCTGCCGGCCCCGGGGCCGGACCCATCTGGCACCATGCGGTCTTTGCCCGGTCGCGCCCGACCCGTGCCGATGAAAGCCCTGACCACCCCCAGCAAGCTGACCCTGGCTGCCGCCGCCCTCGTGGGCGCCGCGGCGGCCTTCTTCGCCGTGCCCGGCTTCGTCCACGGCAGCCCCGAGGTGGGGCCGCGGGCCGTCGCCCCGCGCGGCGCGCTGGCGCCCGACGAGCTGGCCAACATCGCGGTGTTCAAGAAGGCCTCGCCCTCGGTGGTTCACATCACCTCGATCGGGGTCGAGCGCGACCTGTTCTCCTTCAACGTGCAGGAAGTGCCGCGCGGCACCGGCACCGGCGTGGTGTGGGACGACGCCGGCCACATCGTGACCAACTTCCACGTCATCCAGGACGGCAACGGCGCCCGCGTGACGCTGGCCGACCAGAGCAGCTACGACGCCACGCTGGTGGGCGCCTTCCCCGACCGCGACCTGGCCGTGCTGCACATCGACGCGCCCCGGGCCAAGCTGCCGCCGATAGCCATCGGCAGCAGCCGCGACCTGCTGGTGGGCCAGCGCGTGTACGCGATCGGCAACCCCTTCGGCCTGGACCAGACGCTGACCACCGGCATCGTGAGCGCGCTCAACCGCGAGATCGACTCGTTCAACGCGCGCACCATCCGCGGCGTGATCCAGACCGATGCCGCCATCAACCCCGGCAACTCGGGCGGCCCGCTGCTCGACTCCGCCGGGCGGCTGATCGGCCTGAACACCCAGATCGCCAGCCCCAGCGGCGCCAGCGCCGGCATCGGCTTCGCGATCCCGGTCGACGAGATCAACCGGATCGTGCCGCGCCTGATCCGCGACGGCCGCTTCGTGCGGCCCACCATCGGCGTGTCGGCCGGCCCGCCCGGGCTGCAGCAGGCGCTGTCGCTGCCGGCCGGGGTGGTGGTGGTG
>DAICZL010000657.1 GCA_027311165.1 bacterium | reverse complement strand
CTATGACCCGGCGCTGATCAACGCCGATTGCGATCTGGCCGGCCTGACCGAGGACCTGCTGCGCCCCGGCGCGCCGCGCGCCGTGTCGTTCCTGCTGTCGGGTCCGCCGGGCGCGGGCCAGACCGCCTGGGTGCGCCATCTGGCCGGGCGCATGGGGCTGCCTCTGCTGCAGAAGCGCGCCTCCGACCTGCTCGACGCCTTCGTCGGCGCCACCGAGCGCAACATCGCCGGCGCCTTCGCCGAGGCGCGCGAGGCCGGCGCCTTCCTGGTGTTCGACGAGGCCGACAGCCTGCTGCTGGAACGCGCCGAAGCGCTGCGCAGCTGGGAGATCAGCCAGGTGAACGAGATGCTGACCTGGATGGAAAGCCACGAACTGCCCTTCGCCTGCACCACCAACCTCGCCGACCGGCTGGACCGCGCGAGCCTGCGCCGCTTCCTGGTCAAGCTGCGCTTCGGCTGGCTGGACGAGGCGCAGGCCGGCCTCGCGTTCCGGCGCTTCTTCGGCCAGGCGCCGCCGGCGGGGCTGGTGGGGCTGCGCTGCCTGGCGCCGGCGGATTTCGCGCTGGTGCGGCGCCGGGCCGCGCTGCGGGGGGCGATCAGCGACCCGGCGGCGCTGCTCGATCTGCTGGCGGCCGAGTGCGCCGGGCGGTCGGGCGCGGCCGGGCCGATCGGCTTTCTCCGCCGCGCGGCGGGATGATTGCCAGTGCGGGTTGAACCCGGCAGCATCGCGCCATGCGCTACGCCCCCGCCGAGCGGCTGCTGAGCCTCGCCCGCCACCTGGCGGCGACCCGCACCGGCCTGACGCTGGACGAGATGGCGGCGGAGCTGGCGGTGGGGCGGCGCACCGCCGAGCGGCTGCGCGATTCGCTGGCCAGCGTGTTTCCGCAGATGGAATCCTGGGACGACGCGCAGCGGGTGCGGCGCTGGCGGCTGCCGGGCAGCGCGCTGGTGGGGGTGATCGAGCCGCGCGCCGAGGCGGTGGCCGCGATCGAGACCGCGGCGCGCGAAATCGCCGGCCGCGGCGAGGCCGAACGGGCCGGGCTGCTGCGCGAGGCGGCGGTGACGCTGCGTGCGCTGATGCGCCCCGGTGCGCTGCGCCGCGCCGAGCCCGACATCGCCGCGCTGATGGAGGCCGAGGGCATCGCCATGCGCCCCGGGCCCCGCCCGGTGATCGCCGCCGGGGTGCTGGGCAGTCTGCGCCGGGCGATCCTGGGGATGCAGCTGGTGGTGATGCGCTATGCCGCCCCGGGCGCGGAGGAGCCGGCGATCCGCATCCTGTGCTGCTACGGCATCCTGTATGGCGGGCGCGGCTGGCTGGTCGGGCATGTCGAGAACCGGCCGGATCTGCGGCTGTGGCGGCTCGATCGCATCATCTCGGTCGATCTGCTCGATCGGGGATTTCAACGGCGCGAGGAATTCTCGCTCGCCGGATATGCCGCGCAGTCCTTCGGCGTGTTCCAGGAGGAGCCGGCCGATGTGGTGCTGCGCTTCGCCCCGCAGGCGGCGGCGGATGCGGCGGGATGGGTGTTCCATCCCTCGCAGAGCACCACCGTCGCGCCCGACGGGGCGCTGATCGTGCGGTTTCGTGCCGGCGGCTTGCTGGAGATGTGCTGGCATCTGTTCACCTGGGGACCGGCGGTGACGGTGGAGCAGCCCGTCGCGCTGCGGATGCGCCTGGCCGCGCTGGCCGAAGCCGCCCCCGCCCATCATCTGGGGACGCTCTTGGCCGGGTGATGGGGCGGCGGGGTCTCAGGCTGCTGCGAAGGCCGGGCCCGGGCGGGCGGCCCTCACGGTTTTCCGCGGGATCGGGCAGGGGGCCGATGCTGCGGGGGAACCGGCTTCGCCAGCACTCTGCGCGCCCCGCACCCTCCTCTCATCAGGGTTCGGGCGGGCTTGCCTGTTGCGTCGGGGCGGTGGACGCGCCGGCCATGCTCAGCCCAGATAGGCGTGGCGCACCCGTTCGTCGTCCAGCAGCGACGCGCCGGTGCCATCGAGCACGATCCGTCCGCTTTCCATCACATAGGCGTAGTCGGCGATGTTCAGCGCCATCAGGGCGTTCTGTTCCACCAGCAATACGGTCACGCCGTCCTGGTTGATGCGCCGGATGGTTTCGAACACCTGTTCGATCATCATCGGCGCGAGACCCATGCTGGGCTCGTCCATCAGCAGCGCGCGGGGGCGGGCCATCAGCGCGCGGGCGGTCGCGACCATCTGCTGCTCGCCGCCCGACAGCGTTCCCGCCACCTGTTTCAGCCGTTCCCGCAGGCGGGGGAACAGCGTCATCATGCGTTCCTTGTCCTCGGCGATGGCGCGGCGGTCGCGCCGGGTGAAGGCGCCCATGTCCAGATTCTCGCTCACGCTCAGCCGTCCGAAGATACGCCGGCCTTCCGGCACCTGCACCAGACCGAGCGTTGCGATCTCGTGCGCGCCATAGGCTCCGAGCGGCTCGCCGGCGAAGCGGATCTCGCCCTGGCGGGGATGCAGCAGGCCGCTGATCGCCCGCAGCGTGGTGGATTTGCCGGCGCCGTTGGCCCCGACCAGGGTGACGATGCGGCCTTCCTCGACGGCGAGTGAAACCCCTTTCAGCGCCTCGATCTTGTCGTAGAACACATGGATCGCATCGATCTCGAGCAGCGCCATTTCAGCCGGCCCCCTCGGTCAGGCTCGCCGCGGCATGGGCGCGGGCAGCTTGCGGGACGGTCTTGCCCGTACCCAGATAGGCCTCGATGACGGCGGGATCGCGCTGCACCTCGGCCGGGCGGCCCTCGGCGATCTTCACCCCGTGGTCCAGCACCGTCACCTTGTCGGACATCGACATCACCACCCGCATCTGGTGCTCGATCAGCAGGATGGTGGCCCCGAACTCCGCGCGCACGCGCTGGATGAATGCCATCATCTCGGAGGTCTCGTGCGGGTTCATCCCGGCGGTGGGCTCGTCGAGCAGCAGCAGGCTCGGGCGGGTGGCGAGCGCGCGGCCGATCTCGAGCCGCCGCTGCTCGCCGTAGGCGAGGCTGCGCGCGAGCTGGTCGCCCCGCCCCTTCAGCCCCACGAAGGCGAGCAGGCGCAGCGCCTCCTGCTGCGCCGCCGCCTCGTCGGCGCGGGTGGCCGGGGTGTTGAACACCGCCCCCCACCAGGTGGAGCGCAGATGCAGATGCATCCCCACCAGCAGGTTCTCGATCGCGGTGATGTTGCGGAACAGCCGGATGTTCTGATAGGTGCGGCTGATTCCCGCCCCGGCGATACGGTCGGGCTTCAGCCCGTCGATGCGCACGCCACGGAATCGCACCTCGCCCGAGGTCGGCTTCAGGTGCTGGGTGATGCAGTTGAACACCGTGGTCTTGCCCGCGCCGTTGGGGCCGATCACGCTGTGGATGCTGTTCTCGGCGACGTCGAGGTCGAGCTCGGTGACGGCGCTCAGCCCGCCGAAGCGGCGGGTGAGACGGGTGGCGGTCAGGATCGACTTGGCCATGACCCGCTACTCCGCCGCGCCGGTGGCCGGCAGCAATTCGCGCCCGGCATCGAGGGCGAGGGTTTCGTCATCGCCGTGCAGTTCCCGCCTTCGCACGTCCGACGGCCACAATCCTTCCGGCTTCAGCCGCATCATCACGATCAGCACCGCGCCGTAGAACAGGTAGCGGTAGTCGCCGAATTCGCGCAGCAGTTCCGGCAGGCCGATCAGCGCGACCGAGCCCAGCACCACCCCGGGCAGGCTGCCCATGCCGCACACGATGATCAGCGCCAGCACGTTGATCGAGATCAGCAGCTGGAAGCTGCTGGGATAGACCGAGGTGAGCATCACCGCGAAGATCGAGCCCGCCAGCCCGGCGAAGGCCGCGCCCAGCCCGTAGGCCAGCAGCTTCGACTGGATCAGATTGACCCCCAGCGCCTGGGCCACGTCCTCGTCGTCGCGCAGCGCCATCCAGGCGCGGCCCAGGCGGGAATTCTCGAGCCGCCAGGCGATATAGGCGGCGATGCCGGCGCAGACCAGCGTGAGATAGAACAGCTGTACTGGGCTGCCCAGCACGTACTCGCCGATCCTGGGCTTGGGGATCTGGAGGATGCCCTGCGCGCCGCCCAGCAGCGGGGCGGCGAAATCGGACTGCACCAGCACCCGCACGATCTCGCCCAGCCCCATGGTGGCGACGGCCAGATAGTCGCCGCGCACCCCCAGCACGGGAATGCCGAACAGCACGCCGGTGATCACCGAGGCCAGCACCGCGATCGGCATCGCCACCCAGAAGGACAGCGCCGCCAGGGCGTGGGGATTGTCGGCGGTCAGCAACGCGGTGGTGTACGCGCCGACCGCGAAGAAGGCGACGAAGCCGAGATCGAGCAGGCCGGCGAGCCCCACCTCCAGATTGAGGCCCATGCCCATCAGGATGTACAGCCCGACCAGCATCAGCACCTGGCCGATATAGGACCCGGCGAGCAGCGGAAACAGGATCAGCGCCAGCAGCACCAGGCCGGCGCGGATCAGGCCGCCCCGCCGGCTGCCCGGGGCGGGGGCGCTGCGGCGCGGCAGCAGCGTCCAGGCGGTGCTGAGGACCGCCGCGGCGGCGAACACCGTGACGGCGCCGGTCGGGCTCAGTCCTTCCCAGGTGTAGAGGAAGTCGCGCAGCGCGCCGATCGTGTCGCCATATTGCAGCATCAGCTGGATCAGTTCCTGGAACACGCCGGCGATCACCACCGCCGACAGGCTGGCGAGCACGATCCGGCTTGCCGCGGCCGGGCTGCGCCGCAAGGCCGCCCCCGCCAGCCCGGCCGCCGCGCCGCCGGCGACCAGCAGCGCCAATCCGCCGGCCAGCCCCAGTTGCAGGCTGAGCAGTTGCAGAAGGGCAGGGGTGAGGGCGATGAAGATGCCCTGCAGCCGGACCAGCGACATCGCCAGGGCGAGCGCCGCCAGCACCGCGGCGGCGGCCGCGCCGGCGAG
>DAICZL010000655.1 GCA_027311165.1 bacterium | reverse complement strand
GCGGCGCGTCCGGCGCCCCGGGCGGTGCCGCGCGCCAGCGGATCGGTGAGCGGCGCGCCGCGCAGCCAGCGATGGGAGGATTCCAGGCCGAGGCCGGTGGCGACCCCGCCGCTGACCGCTTCGATCACCCGCGGCAGCACCGCGACCGAGAGGCCGATGCACAGGATGGCGGCGGCCCCGCCGAGCAGCGAGCCGAGATCGGTCTGCCATTGGCCGGTGGGCACGATCGCGCCGTAGACGGTGTTGATCAGGAACAGCAGGATCTCGATCACCACGTCGATCGCGGCGGTGAGAATGGCCAGGGTGATCAGGGCGGCGCCCCAGCCATCAGTGATCCGCTTGGTATAGTCGAACAGGTAGAACAGTATCAGCATCGGTCCGAGCACGATCACCACGCCCATCAGGGTCTGCACGACGACGAAGATCGCGAACATGAAGGTCAAGGCGAGGATGGCGATCGCTTGGCACAGCAGGATCTCGATCCCTGGAATGATGCCCTGGATGCCTGAGGGGCTTTCCTTGAGCACGAGGTTGCTGTCGTGCAGGATCTCGGTGAGGACGACATCGAAAGCCCCGCCCTGATTTGTGGTGGTGTAGCCGGGCGGGCGGGCGACGCCGGCCATCAGATGGGTGTTCAGAAAATCCGGGATGCCGGTCAGGAAGAGATCCTGGACGTAGTGGAAATAGACCCCGGACACGCTGAGGAATGTGACCACGATCAGCATGCGGATCAGCCGGTTGAACAGGAAACCGGTATCCGCCCGGCCGGTGAAGAAGGCGAAGCCGAGCATCATGAGCATCAGCACCAAAGCGGCTTGCAGCGGTGCGTTGCCGGCGACCAGGGCGTCGCTGACCACGGATTTGATCGAATCGATCACGTAGAGCGCGAACTGGCTGTAGAGAAACTCGAAGGGGGTGTTGCCGGTGAACTGCATGATCAGTCACCCGTCCGGGGCGTGGTCGCCGTATGGCAATCGGCGGGTTCGTGGCCGGTGAGCCGCCTGAGATTGGCGCATTCCGCGGCGATGCCTTGATCGAGGCCCTGGACGTACTCCCGCTGTCCGGTCGGTCTACTGTGCAGCACCGCGATGCGTGTGTCGGCGCGCTGATAGACGACGAACCCGCCGAGCCCGGCCGAGGCCACCATCAGCACGCCGATCGTCAGGGTGAGTTTGAGGCTCATGGGTTGCACCCGGTGGTGGCGGCCCCTAGCCGGGCGAGGTTGGCACATTCATTGGCGATGCCCTGGTCGAGCCCTTGCCGATAGGCTTCGGTCTGGGCGGTCTGCTGGGCCTGCTGCTGTTCGGTGGCGAGCACCTGCAGATTGGCGGCCTGCGCGGTCTGGGTCTGGGCGTAATTCTGTTCGGCGGTCAGCCTGGCCTGGATCGCGGTGACCTGCTGGATCGTGGTGGCGCTGTTCAGCTGAACCTGGATCTGCGGCAGGGCGGCCGCGCGGCTTTGCAGGGCCTGCAAATTACGGGTGGCGACCGCTTCGATTTCGGCCGTGGCATTGGCGCTGTCGCGCAATTGCGTAGGCTGCACCCCCTGCCCCTGCGGCAGATAGACCTGGTTCTGGCTGAGGTATTGCTGGGCCAGGGTGCCGAGAGAACCGCCGAGTTGCGAGGGCGGGCTGATCCCGGCGAGCAGGCCGGGCAGCATCGTGGTGTCCGGCATCGCGTCGCGCAGCAGCGGTTGTTCGAGCTGTTGCGCCCATTGGTTCGGGTTCACCGCCTGGGCGAGGGCAGCGTATGTCTGGCGCAGTTGCTGATACTGTCTGACCGCCTCCTGATATTGCTGGCGGGCTTCGGCGAGTTGCTGGAGCATCTGGCCGATCGCGGTGCTGTCGATCACCGGTACCTGGGCCAGGGCGCGGGTCAGGGCGGGTGGTGCGGCCAAGCCGGACAGGCCGGCCAGGACTCCCAGATAGAGCAGGCGCGGGCGTATCATGGGCTGATCCTCCTAATCGAGGGCTTCGTGGAAACGCGACATGAAAGCGGGCAGCCAGGCGTCCGGCGCGTCGCCGTGTTCGGCGCGCAGGGTCTCGGCGAAGGCAGCGGTATTCTTGCGGGTGGAGAGCACGGCGACGCATTCGGGGATCGCGCCGATGTCGAAATCCACGATCACCGAGCCGCTCTCGCGCTTGATCAGGTATTGGCGCGAACCGGGCAGCATGTCCTCGCGCAGGGCGCGGAACTCGCCCGCCGTCAGGTTCAGGTTTGGACCGCCAGCACCGCTCCCGGCTCCCGCGCCGATACCCCCCGTCGCCATGCCGGCGGCGCGGCCGCCGCAATAGAGGCGTTCATCGGCGCCGGGGGTGGGGCAGAAGATCAGAGTCTGGCACTGGTTGATGATGCTCTGGCCCATCGGCGAGGCGAGCACCGGGGCGGGTTCCTGCGTCGCCAGCATCACCACGGCGTTGGCCTTGCGGGCGGTCAGGTAGAAATCCGCCCAGATTTTGGCAAACAGCGGGTTGAGCAGGTAGAAATTGAACTCATCGCAGGACAGCACGAAGCGGCGGCCATCGAGGGCGTTGCGGATGCGATGGAGCAGGTAGCTGGCCGCC
>DAICZL010000654.1 GCA_027311165.1 bacterium | reverse complement strand
GCTGCGAATTTCGGAATCGGGACACTAGGCGTACCGGAAGACGGCATCATCGAGATCGATCCGCGGGAATTCGTCCTTTTCGGACCAGTAATCCTGTGTGTGTTGCCATTCCGGCTTGCTGCCCCGCTTGGGCAGAAGGTGCAGGCCGCGCGTCAGATAGCCGGGATTGAAGTTCTCCGGATCGATCCAGGGCAGGATCTCCATATCCGAATCTTCCGGGCGCAAGGTCGGGGTCACCATCCGGGCCTGGCGGGATTTCATGTGGGTGAGCAGGCGGCAGACGAAATCCGCCACCAGATCGGCGCGCAAGGTCCAGCTGGCGCGAAAATAGCCGAACACCCAGGCGAGATTGGGCACGCCCGTGAACATCATGCCGCGATAGGTGATGGTGTCGGCGAGGTCGAGCGGCACGCCGTCGATCGAGAGGTCGATACCGCCCTGCACGCTGAGGTGAAATCCGGTGGCCGTCACGATGACATCAGCTTCGAGATGCTCCCCGGATTTCAGCGCGATGCCGCTTTCGGTGAAGCGTTCGATCACGTCGGTCACGACGGAGACGCGCCCGTCGCGGATCGCCTGGAACAGGTCTCCGTCGGGGATGAAGGCGATGCGCTGGCGCCAGGGCCGGTAGTCGGGCGTGAAATGGCGGTCGATGTCGAAATCGGCGGGAAGGTGCTGGCGGGCGAGGCTGAGCAGCTCTTCCCGGGTCTTGTCCGGTTCGGTGAAGGTGCGGCGCGTGAAGATGTCCTGGTCGCGCAGGATGCGCCGGCGGACGATTTCATGGATCCATGTCTCATCGACGCCGAGATCCCGGAGCTCATCGGCAAGCGCGATCGCATTGCGGCCCGTGCGGTAGTAGATCGGCGTGCGCTGGAGCATCGTGACATGGGCCGCGCCCTCGATGTTCGGCACGAGCGTTGCCGCCGTGGCGCCCGAGCCGATGACCACCACGCGCTGGTTCCCGAGATCCAGATCCTCGGGCCAGGTCTGCGGATGGACGATCCGGCCCCGGAAGCTGTCCATCCCCGGCCAGTCCGGCGTGTAGCCCTGTTCGTGGCGGTAATAGCCCTGGCACATCCACAGGAAGTTCGTGGTGAAGCGCCTTGTTGCGCCGGTATCAAGCCGCGTGGCATCGACGGTCCAGAGCTTGGTCTCGCTCGACCACGCGGCGGCAGCGATGCGATGGCGGTAGTTGATGTGCCGGGCGAGATCGTTCTCGGCGATGACCTCGCCGAGATAGGCGAGGATCTCCTGCGCGGTGGCGATGGGCGCCGTCGTCCAGGGCTTGAAACGGTAGCCGAATGTGTAGAGGTCGCTGTCGGAGCGGATGCCGGGGTAGCGATGCGTCCGCCAGGTGCCTCCGAAGCTTTCCTGGGTCTCGAGCAGGCAGAAACTCGTGCCGGGGCATTGCGTCTGCAGGTGGTAGGCGGCACCGATTCCGGAAATCCCCGCCCCCACGATCAGCACGTCGAAATGGTCGGTCCCGGAGCCGAGGTCCACACTGGCGTTGTGCATTGTGTCCAAGGCCACCTCCCCTCGTTCTGCCAGCAAGTAACCGAGATTGATCGCCCGAGTCAACTGCTTTGCAGCCTGGCCAGCCTTCAGGAAACCGCTGCGTCCCG
>DAICZL010000653.1 GCA_027311165.1 bacterium | reverse complement strand
GAGGGGGCACACGAGACGGGGGGCACACGAGAAGGGGGGGCACACGAGCGGATCCGCGCCGGCCCTTGATGTCGATGAAACTTGTTTTAGTGGACACTCCGCCGGGTGGCGCCCAAATCACCGCCCCAGGCAACGAGTTGGAACGGCTCCGCATGACCCTGCGCCACGCCAGCCGAGGTGATCCCGAGCCCGGGCGGCGCGGCACGGTCGCCTGGCGATGACCAGCCAGCCCCCTGCCGCCACCACTCCGCCGCCCCCGGCCGCGGGCGGGCTCGAGCGGCATATCCTGCTGATCGAGGACGATGCCGAGATCGCCAGCGAGGTCAGCAGCGACCTCGGAGAGCGCGGCTACCTGGTGCGCCACGCCGCCACCGGACCGGAAGCGGCCGCGATGGCCCGCAGCGGCACCTACGATCTGCTGATCGTGGACCGGATGCTGCCGGGGATGGACGGGTTGACGATCGTCGAGCAGCTGCGGCGGGAGAACGATGCGACGCCGGTGCTGGTGCTGAGCGCCCTCGGCGAGGTGGACGAGCGGGTGCGCGGCCTGCAGGCCGGCGGCGATGACTACCTGACCAAGCCCTTCGCGCTCGCCGAACTCGGCGCGCGGGTCGAGGCGCTGCTGCGCCGGCCGCTGCCCAGCCGGGCGAGCCTGCTGCAGGCCGGGCCGCTCAGCCTCGACCTGATCGAACGGCTGGCCTGGCGCGAGGGGCGGCCGATCGAGCTGCTGCCGCGGGAATTCAAGCTGCTGGAATACCTGATGCGCCGGCCGGGCCAGCTGGTGACCCGGAGCATGCTGCTGGAACAGGTCTGGAAGCACCGGTTCATCCCGGAGACCAACCTGGTCGATGTCCATGTCGGCAAGCTGCGGCGCAAGATCGACGCGCCGGGCACGGCCTCGCTGATCCAGTCGGTGCGCGGGCAGGGCTTCGTGTTCCAGGCCGAGCCCGACGAGGCGGAGATGCGCCCGCATGCCTAGCCTCGCCCTGCTGCGCTCGGCGCCGTTCCGCCGCGCCATCGGCGTGGCCGCGATCTTCGTCGGCGCCATGCTGACGCTGTTCGGATTCATCTACTGGCAGACAGCGCTGTTCGAGACCGCCCGGATCGACGCGCTGATCACCCGCCAGGCGGCGGTGATCGCCGCCGCCCCGACCGAGCAGGTGCTGTGGATCGTGCGCAACCGGATCGCCGGGGATGTCCACCGGGTGAGCTTCGCGGCGCTGTTCGACCGGGCCGATGCGCTGGTGGCGGGCAATCTGGAGCGCCCCCCTCCCGGTCTCGCCGATTACGGCAAGCCCCATCGGGTGGTCGCGAGCCGGCGCGACGAACCGGGGTCGGGCCAGGAGAAGGTGGTGGCGGTCGCCCGCCGCCTGCCCGACGGGCGGCTGCTGGTGATCGCCCGCAACATCGACGAACTGTCCAATCTGCGGGAGGTGGTGGGCCGCGCGCTGGCGCTCGGGCTGATCCCGGCGGTGCTGCTCGCACTCGGGGTCGGGGCCGCGCTCAGCCATCAGACCAACCGGCGGCTGCGGGCGCTGCAGACGGTGCTGGACGCGGTGCGCGCCGGCCGGCTGGATTCCCGGCTGCCCGAACCCGACAGCGACCATGATTTCGACCAGCTCGCCCGCGGGGTGAACCACATGCTGGGCGAGCTCGAGCGGGTGGTGACCGAGATCCAGAATGTCGGCAACAACATCGCCCACGACCTGCGCACGCCGCTGTCGCGGGTGCGCACCCAGCTCGAGCGTGCCCGCCGGATCGCCACCACCCAGGAGCAGCTGCGCGAGGCGATGGACCGCGCGATCATCGGCCTCGACCAGGCCTTCGGGGTGATCACCTCGCTGCTGCGGATCGCCGAGATCGAGGGGGTGCGCCGGCGCGCCTCGTTCGGTCCGGTCGATCTCGCCGAATTGCTGACCGAGGCGGCCGAGCTGTACGACCCGATGGCGGAGGCGCGGCGGATCGCCCTCAGGCTCGATCTCGCCCCGGCGCGGCCGGTCGATGGCGACCGCGATCTGCTGTTCGAGGCGGTGGCGAACCTGCTCGACAACGCGATCAAGTTCACCCAGGAGGGCGGCGCGGTGCGGCTCGGCCTGGCCGACGGGCCGGACGGGCCGGTGCTGAGCGTCGCCGATACCGGCCCAGGGATCCCGCCCGACCAGCGCCAGGAGGTGTTCCACCGCTTCCACCGCTCCGACAAGAGCCGCAGCGTGCCGGGCAACGGGCTCGGCCGCGCCCTGGTCGCGGCGATCGCGCGGCTGCACGGGTTCGGCGTGGCGATCGAGGATGCCGCCCCGGGCTGCCGGTTCGTGCTACGCTGCGGCAATGACCACCCCGCACCCTCCCCGCTCGCCGCCGGTGAAGCCGGATCGGGCCTCACCCCGGGCGCTGCCC
>DAICZL010000646.1 GCA_027311165.1 bacterium | reverse complement strand
TCCCTGGCTGGCATCGCGCCGGGCGCGTCCCTGGCTGGCATCGCGCCGGGCGCGTCCCTGGCTGGCATCGCGCCGGGCGCGTCCCTGGTTGGCATCGCGCCGGGCGCGTCCCTGGTTGGCATCGCGCCGGTCGCGTCCCTGGTTGATATCGCGCCGGGCGCGTCCCTGGTTGATATCGCGCCGGGCGCGCGGGGGGCCGGTTCCGGGGGATCGGCAGGCATTGCCGCCGGCGGCTCCGCCTTGCCGCCCAGCGCGGCGAACAGCGGCAGCGCGGCATCGGGCAGCAGCCGCAGCCCGGTGCGCTCCAGCTCGGCCAGCAGTGCCGTGGCCCGGCGCACCACCGGTTCCGGCACGCCGGCGAGCCGCGCCACCTGCACCCCGAAGCTGCGTCCCGCCGCCCCGGCCGCGACTTCGTGCAGGAACACCACGCTGCCCTTCCATTCCTTCACCCGCATCGCGTGCGGCCGTAGCCGCGGCAGGCGCGGCGCCAGATCCGCCAGTTCGTGGAAATGGGTGGCGAAGATGGTCCGGCAGCGGATCGCGCCGTGCAGCGCCTCCAGCACCGCCCAGGCGATCGCGAGCCCGTCCAGTGTCGCGGTACCGCGGCCGATCTCGTCCACCACCACCAGGCTGCGCGGGCCGGCCTGATGCAGGATCGCGGCCGTCTCGGTCATTTCCACCATGAAGGTGCTGCGGCCGCGCGCCAGATCGTCCGCGCCGCCGACGCGGCTGAACAGCCGGTCCACCACGCCGATCCGCGCCGATGCCGCCGGCACCGGCAGCCCGGCCTGGGCCAGCACCACGATCAGCGCGTTCTGCCGCAGGAAGGTGGACTTGCCGGCCATGTTGGGTCCGGTCAGCAGCAGCACCCGCCGCTCGGCCGAGAGATCGCAGTCATTCGGAACGAAGGCCGCGGTGCCGGCCAGCGCGGCTTCCACCACCGGGTGCCGCCCGGCCTCGATGGTGAAGGCGTCGTCCTCGGCGATCGCCGCCCGGCACCAGCGCCCGCTTGCGGCCAGCGCGGCCGCGCCCTGCGCCACATCAAGCGCCGCCAGCGCCTGTCCCGCCGCGGCCAGTGCCTCGGCCTGGTCCAGCACCGCGCGGACCAGATGCGCCAGCACCGCCCGCTCGCGCGCCGCCGCCCGCTCGGCGGCCTCGGCGATGCGCCGGTCCAGCGCCGCGAGTTCCTCCGAGACGAAGCGCGCGCCGCCGGCCATGCCCTGGCGCAGCGTCAGTTCCGGGCGGGCGCGCAGCGACTCGGCCGCGGCGGCCGGCACCTCGATCACGTAGCCAAGCTGGGCGTGGTGGCGGATCTTCAGGCTGGCGACGCCGTAGCGCTGGGCGAGGTCGAGCTGCAGGGCGGCCAGCACCCGGCGGGTGTCGTCGCGCAGGGCCCGCTCGGCATCCAGTTCGGCATCGAATCCGGCGCGGATCACCCCGCCATCGTCGAGCCTTGCCGGCGCGGGCTCGGCGAGGGCGGCGGCCAGCGTCGCGGCCAGCGCCGGATCGACGGCGAGCGCGGCGGCGGCGGCGGCCAGACCCGCTGCGACGCCTCCGCCAAGGCCGGCGTCCGCCGGCCGTGCTTCGGCGCGAGTGGGTCCGGCGTTAGCCGGCCGCGCTTCGGCGCGCGGGGCCCCGGCGTCAGCCGGCCGCGCCTCTGTGTGAAGGCTCCGGGCGTCCGCCGGCCGTGCTCGCGCGCGGGGTCCCCCGGCGCCGGCCGATGCGGCGGCGGTGGCCAGCGCATCGGCGGCGGCGGCGGCGGCGGCCTGCCCCTGGCGGATGGCCGCCAGGTCGCGCGGGGTGTAGCGGCCGAGCGACAGGCGAGCCAGCGCCCGGGCGATATCGGGGGCGCCGCGCAGCGCCGCGCGCCGTCGG
>DAICZL010000645.1 GCA_027311165.1 bacterium | reverse complement strand
CCGGCGCGCCGGCGGGGGTCTGGACGGTGGAGCTGAAGGCTGACCCGGACGCCCCGCCGATCGGCCAGGCGCAGTTCCGGGTGGATGCCTTCGTGCCGGATCGCATGGCGGTCGATCTCGGCCCCGTCCCCGGCCCGATCGTGCCCGGCATCTCCACCGCATTGCCGGTCACGGCGCGGTTCCTCTACGGCGCCCCGGCCGCCGGGCTGTCGGGCAAGGCCTCGCTGCGGCTGGTGGTCGATCCAGAGCCCTTCCCGGCGCTGGCCGGCTACCGCATCGGACTGGCCGGGGAGATCTATGCTCCGTCCAGCCAGGATCTCGATTTTCCCGATACCGACGCGCAGGGCCACGCGGTGCTGCCGATCGTGCTGAAGACCGCCCCCGACACCACCCAGGCGCTGCAGGCCGAGATCGAGGTCGCGGTCAATGATCCGGCCGGACATGCCTCGCTGGCCACCACCACGATCAAGCTGCGCCCGGCCTCCAGCCTGATCGGCATCCGCCCGCTCTTTGCCGGTGACGCGGTGGATGCCGGCACCGAGGCCGGCTTCGAGATCGCCGCGGTCGATCCCGCGGGCATGCGCATCGCCCTGCCGGCGCGGCTGCGCCTGGTGCGGGAACGCCCGGACTGGCGGATCGTGATGCGGGGCGGCCTCGCCCGCTACGAGACGGTCTGGCGCGACGAGCCGTTGGAGACGGCCGAGATCACCATCGGGGCGCAGGCGCCGCTGCGCTTCGCGAAGACGCTGGAGTTCGGCCGCTACCGGCTGGAGGTGGCCGAGAAGAACGGGCTCGCCGCCAGCTCGGTGCGGTTCCGTGCGGGCTGGGTCGCTTCGCAGAATCCCGACGTGCCGGACCAGGTGGATGTCTCGGCCGACCGCGCGGTGCATGCGCCGGGCGAGACCGCGCGCATCCATATCGCGCCGCCCTTCGCCGGCCAGGCCACCCTGCTGGTGCTGACCGACCGGGTGCAGCTGCTGCGCAGCCTGCCGGTCGCCGCCGGCGGCACCGATGTCGAGGTACCGGTCTCGGCCGCCTGGGGACCTGGCGCCTATATCGCCGTGCACCTGTTCCGCGCGGCATCCGACCCCGCCAGTTCGCGGCCGGCGCGGGCGATCGGCCTGACCTGGGTGGGCATCGACCCGGCCACCCGCAAGCTCGATGTCACGATCGAGATGCCGGACCGCGCCCCCCCCAGGGTGCGGGCGAAGGTTCCGGTCCGTGCCACCCCCGGCGCCTGGATCACCCTGGCGGCGGTGGATGAGGGCATTCTGCGCCTGACCCGCTTCGTCTCGCCCGATCCGGTGGCGCATTTCCTGGGCAGGCGGACGCTGGGGCTGGATATCCGCGACGACTGGGGCCGGCTGATCGCGCCCGGCGAGGGCGGCGCCACGGCGCTGCGCCAGGGCGGCGACGAAGGCAGCTTCGCACTGCCCGACATCCCGCTGCGCACCGTCACCCTGTTCAGCCCGCCGGTGCAGGCCGGCGCCGACGGGCGCGCGACGATCCCGCTCGATCTGCCGGATTTCGCCGGCCAGATCCGGCTGATGGCGGTGGCCTGGAGCGGGGCCAGGATCGGCGCCGCGCAGGCCGACATCCTGGTGCGCGATCCGCTGGTGGCCGAGCCGCTGCTGCCGCGCTTCCTGGCCCCGGGCGATACCGCGCGTTTCGCGGTGCTGATGCAGAATCTCGATCTGCCGGCGGGCGAGGCGGCGGCCGAGGTTTCGGTGGAAGGCCCGCTGGAGATCGCAGGTCCGACGCGGCTGGCCGCCACGCTCGCCACCGGCGCGCAGGCGGTGCCGGCGACGGTGCTGCGCGCCACCGGCGCCGGACGTGGCGTCGTGCATCTGGCGGTGACCGGGCCGGGCGGGTTCCATGTGGACCGGCAGGCAGCGCTCACAATCCGCCCGGCACGCGGGGCGCAGACCCTGGTCGCCGCCGGCGAACTGGCGGCCGGCGCCGAGGCCGCGCTGGCGCCGCCGATCGACCGTTTCCTGCCCGGCACCTGGCAGGCCAGTGCGAGCTTCGGTGGGGCGGTGCGCTATGACGCGGCCGGGCTGGTGCGCGCGCTCGACCAGTATCCGCTGCTGTGCCTGGAACAGGCGACCAGCCGGGGCCTGCCTCTGGCGGCGCTCCCGGACGGGGCGGTGGCCGGGCCAGATCGGGCGGGGCGGCTGCAGCAGATGGTCGCCGCGGTGCTGGACCGGCAGCGTTTCGACGGCGGTTTCGGGCTGTGGACCGCAGGCGGGGCGGCGGAGCCCTGGCTGTCGGCCTATGCCACCGAGTTCCTGCTGCGCGCCCGCGCCGCCGGGGCCGCGGTGGGGGCGCAGCCGCTGAAGGACGCGCTGGGCTTCCTGGGCGCCGCCGCCGAGGAGGATGCCGCCGATCCCGCCGCGCTGGCTGCCCAGGTCTACGATCTGTACGTGCTGGCTTTCGCCGGACAGGGCCGCC
>DAICZL010000642.1 GCA_027311165.1 bacterium | reverse complement strand
CCCCTGGGCCCTTCCCGGCCGAGGCCGACCCTGGGGCTGTGACCCACCGGCGCCCCGTCCTATATAAGTCCCCGGATGTCAGGGGCAGGAACCATGGACCAGACCGAGACCACGCCGGCCCCGGTGCCGGTGACCGTGCTGACCGGCTATCTGGGTGCCGGCAAGACCACGCTGCTCAACCGGATTCTCACCGAGAACCATGGCCGCCGCTATGCCGTGGTGATCAACGAATTCGGCGAGCTCGGCGTCGACAACGACCTCGTGGTGGAGAGCGACGAGGAAATCTTCGAGATGAACAACGGCTGCGTCTGCTGCACGGTGCGGGGCGATCTGATCCGCATCCTGGGCGGGCTGATGAAGCGTCGCGGCCGATTCGACGGGATCATCATCGAGACCACCGGCCTCGCCAACCCCGCCCCGGTGGCGCAGACCTTCTTCGTCGATGAGGACGTGCGCGCCCGCACCCGGCTCGATGCCATCGTCACCGTGGTCGATGCCAAGCATCTGCCGGCCCGGCTCGCCGACAGTCACGAGGCGGCCGACCAGATCGCCTTCGCCGATGTCATCGTGCTGAACAAGACCGACCTGGTCAGCCCGGCGGAACTGGCCGAGGTGGAAAATCGCATCCGCGCCATCAACCGCTTCGCCACGATCCACCGCACCGAGCGGGCCGGACTGCCGATCGCCGAGGTGATGGATCGCGGCGCCTTCGATCTCGCCCGCGTGCTGGAGCAGTCGCCGGATTTCCTCACCAGCGACGCCCATGAACACAACGAGGACGTCACCTCGATCAGCGTCGAGGCCGAGCGCCCGCTCGATCCGGAGAAATTCAACGCCTGGATCACCACGCTGCTCGCCGAGAAGGGCCAGGATCTGCTGCGCACCAAGGGCATCCTGTCCTACGCGCACGAGGACCGGCGCTTCGCCTTCCAGGCGGTGCACATGATCGCCGATGGCGGCTTCATCGGCCCGTGGAAGGACGGCGATCCGCGGCGCTCGCGCCTGGTGTTCATCGGCCGCGACCTCAACCGCCCCAGGCTGCGCCGCGGCCTGGAAGCCTGCCAGATCGACTGATCCGGCAATGAGCGCGACCAGATCGCCGGAGTTCGTGCTGGAAAGCCGCGGCGTGCACCGTGCCCTGCACGCATTCGTGGTGGCGGCCTGCTTCGACCGGGCCGGCCTGCGCGCCGGCTTCGCCCTGGGCGATGGCCGGGTCTGGACCGTCGATCTGGCCGACCGGCAGACCTGGCGCGAGACCGAGGCGCATGACGGCGCGGCGCTGGCGCTCGCCGCCGATCCCATCGCCGGCGGCTTCCTCAGCGGCGGCGATGACGGGCGGCTGATCCGCCTCGGCGCCGACGGGTCGGTGAGCACGCTGTTCAGCGCCGGCTCGAAATGGATCGAGCACGTGGCGAGCTGCGTTCCCGACAAGGGCAAGGGCCTGATCGCCTGCGCCGCCGGGCGGCAGATGCATCTGCTGGACGAGGCGGGCGCGATCCTGAAGACCCTCGAGCATCCCTCGACAGTGGCCGGCATCTGCTTCGATGCCCGCGGCAAGCGCCTGGGCGCCGCGCATTACGGCGGCGCCAGCCTGTGGTTCGTCAATGCCCGGATCGACACGCCGCGGCGGCTCGAGTGGAAGGGCAGCCATCTCGACATCGCCATCAGCCCGGATGGCGATGCGGTGGTGACCACGATGCAGGAGAACGCGCTGCATGGCTGGCGGCTGTCGGACGGCCAGCACATGCGCATGAGCGGCTATCCGGGCAAGACCCGGTCGCTGTCCTTCTCGCGCAACGGCAAGTGGCTGGCCACCAGCGGGGCGGACGCGATCGTGCTGTGGCCGTTCACCGGCGGCGGGCCGATGGGCAAGCAGCCGCTGGAACTGGCCGGCGGGGACGGCGTTACCTGCACCATGGTCGCCTGCCATCCGCAGCATGACGCGGTGGCGGCCGGGTTTTCCGACGGGCTGGTGCTGCTGGTCGATATCGCGACCCAGCGGGTGCTGCCGGTGGTGCGGCCCGGGCGCGGCCCGGTCTCGGCCCTGGCCTGGAGCACCGGGGGCGGCTGCCTGGCGCTGGGCACCGAAAGCGGCTTCGCCGCACTGATCGATTTCTCAAGGAGCTGACCATGCAGACGATCACCGCCCAGGGTCTGGCGATGCCCAAGCTCGGCCTGGGCACCTGGCGGCTGAAGGGCGAGGAGTGCCGCGCGGCGGTGGCGGCGGCGCTGGAGCGCGGCTACCGCCATCTCGACACCGCCCAGATGTACGGCAACGAGGACGCGGTGGGCGCGGCCCTCGCCGGCTCCGCCCTGCCGCGCGACCAGATCCACGTCACCACCAAGGTGTGGTGGGAGAACCTGGCCCCCGACGCGCTGCGCCGGTCGCTGGAGAACAGCCTGGCGGCGCTGCGCACCGACCATGTCGATCTGTTCCTGATCCACTGGCCGGCGCCAGGGATGGACCTGCCCGCGGCGCTGGAGACGATGATGCGGCTGCGCGCGGAAGGCCGCACGCGCGCCATCGGGGTGTCCAACTTCCCGGTGGCACTGCTGCGCCGGGCAGTGGAGGAGATCGGCGCGCCGATCGCCTGCAACCAGGTCGAGTATCACGTGCTGCTCGACCAGTCGGCGGTGCTGGCCTATGGCCGCGCCCACGGGATCGCGGTGACCGCCTATTGTCCGCTGGCCCAGGGCCGGCTCGCCGAGCATCCGGCGCTGGCCGAGATCGCCGGCAAGCATGGCGCGAGCCCGGCGCAGATCGCGCTGAAATGGCTGCTCGACCAGGACGGCGTGGCGGCGATCCCCAAGGCCGCGCGGGCGGAGAGCCAGCTCGCCAATCTGGACGCGCTGCGCATCGTGCTGGACGATGCCGACCGGGCCGCGATCGCGGCGCTGCCAAAGAACCAGCGCTGCGTCAATCCGGGCTGGGCGCCGGAATGGGACCAGGCGGCCTGAGCACTGGCCGGCGTGAGGGCTGGGCGGCGTGAGGACTGGCCGGCGTGAGGCGCGCCGGCGTGCCGACGCCGCTCCGGCGGGACCGGCGAGGGCGACATCAGCCCGGCCTCAGGCAGATAGAGCAACATCCGATCAGATGGACTCATCTGATCGGATAAAGTTGCTCGGTAAAACAGAGAGTAAGAGCGGTGCCGGATCGTCTATCAGATCGGGCACCGCTCCAGGCGCCGCCCCAGGAACAGCGTGCCGGCCAGCGGCGTCTCGTAATAGGGGTCGATCGGCGCGAACCCCGCTTCCCGGTAGAGCGCGACCGCCGCCGTCATCGAAGGCAGCGTGTCCAGGCGGATCTCCTCATAGCCGATCCGCACCGCCGCGGCGGTGATCGCCTCGATCAGCGCCCGGCCGAGCCCCCGGCCTCGCCCGCGGGGCGCGACGTAGAGCCGCTTCATCTCGCAGCATCCAGCCGGCATGATCCCCCGCAGCCCGACGCAGCCCAGCGCGGAGCCCTCCCGGTCGCGGGCGAGCAGCAATTCCCCGGCGGGAGGCGCATACTTGCCCGGCAGAGTCGCGAGTTCCGTGGCGAAGCCCTGGAAGCCCAGATCGATCCCGAGCGAGGAGGCGTAGGCCTTGAACAACTGCACCGCATCCGCGAGATCGGCCGAGGATCGGGCCGGCAGGATGTCGCAGCCGGAGCCAGGAGGGATGGAGGTGGCAACCATGGTCTCACTCCGTCGCGCGAACGCATCCTGGCCCCGGCTGGCGCCGCGGACGGAACCAGCCCCGCCGGCGCGGCGCCACCGCCCGCCGCGGCCTTGCGCCTTCGCCGGCGGCCGGGCCCAGGCCCGCCGGCGGGCTTGGGC
>DAICZL010000637.1 GCA_027311165.1 bacterium | reverse complement strand
CCCCTGGGGAGCCCGGGAGGGGCCGGCAGTCCTCGATGGCCCATCGTGACCCGGCATCCCTTGGGGGCGACCCCGCAGCGGAAGGGGGCTGAGGCCGCGGCCCCAATGGGTGGCCCCCTTCGGTCGCCCCAATAGGCCGTGGGGGGTAAACCCCAGACTTTGCGCCCCTACCTTCGCACCAGCGCCAGCGGCGCGCGCGACAGCGCCTCCGCCCCCGAGTTGGACACCAGCACCGTGCGGCCCAGCGTCATCGCCAGCCCGGCCTGTGCGTCGAAGCAGATGATGTGGATGAAGAACACCATCCCCGGCCCGGCCTCGATCTCCTGGCCGTGGAACAGCATCGGGTAATCCATCCAGTTCGGCGCGAAGGTGGTGCCCAGGGCGTAGCCGCAGGCGTTCAGCCGGTGGTCGCGGTGCCCGCGCGCATCCAGCGAAGCGGCATGGGCGTCGAACACCTGGCCGAGCTTCCGGCCCGGGCGCAGCGCCGCCTCGGCCGCGTGCAGCGCCTCCTCGCAGGCGGCGTGCATCTCGATCAGCCGCGGATCGGCCCGGCCGATCAGGAATGTGCGCATCAGGCAGGCATGGTAGTGGCGGAAGGCGCCGGCGAATTCCAGGGTGAGCTGATCGTCCGGGGAAAGCCGCCTGCGGCCGGAATAATACCGGCACATCAGCGCGCCCGGCCCCGAGCCGATGACATATTCGTTGGCCGGATCATCGCCGCCGCCGCGGAACACCGCCGCCTGCATCGCCGCCAGGATGTCGCCTTCGAAAGCGCCCGGACCGGCTTCCTGCTCGGCCGCCGCCAGCGCGTCGTCGGCCAGTGCCGCGGCGCGGCGGACCAGGGCGATCTCGGCCGTGGATTTCACCAGCCGCAGGCGCGAGATCAGTTCCGAGGCATCGGAAAGGCTCGCGAACCCGTCCAGCGCCGCCGCCAGGCGCTGGCCGTTGCGCGCGGTCAGGCCGTAGGCTTCCCACTCCACCCCGAGCCGCTTTCCGGCCAGGCGGTGCTCGGCCAGGATGGCGCGCAGCGCCGTCGCGGGGGCGGCGTCCGGCGCGTCCACCCAGATGCGGATATCGGCGATGATCGAGGTGAAGCCCGCCTGCAGCCGGTCCGGCGCGCGGGTCAGCAGGGTCATCCGCCCGTCCGCGGTCAGCACCAGGCACTGGAAGAACACGTAGCCGAACGTGTCGTAGCCGGTCAGCCAGTACATGCTCTCCTGGCGGAAGATCAGCAGCGCATCCAGGCCGGCGGCCTGCATCGCGGCGAGGCTGCCCGCCCGGCGCGCGGCGAACTCGTCGGGGCCGAAATGCAGGTGTTCGCCGGGCTGGAAAGCGGACATGATCGCTCGCGTGCTGTGACGGCCCAGGGTGGCACGCCGAGCCGGAGCCGCGCCATGACCGATCTGCCGATCCTGACCCGCAGGCGCATCGAGGCCGAATTCGCCCGGGGCCTCTACCAGGAGATGGCGGCCGAGTTCGGCCCCGCCGCGGCGCTGCGCGTGCTGACCCGGGCGGTGGCCGGCGTGGCGCGGGCGGCGGGCGCGGAGATGGCCCGCGAAGCGCCTGGCGGCCGGCCTGATCTGGATAGTTTCCGCGCCATCCTGCCGCGCTGGACCGCCGAGGACGCGCTGCGCATCGAGGTGCTGGCCGAAAGCGCGACCGAGTTCCATTTCAACGTCACACGCTGCCGCTACGCCGAGATGTATCGCGCCCTGGGCATCCCCGAACTGGGCGCGGCCCTGTCGTGCAACCGCGACGCCACGTTCTGCGAGGGCTACGACCCGGCTTTGAAACTGGAACGCACCCAGACGTTGATGCAAGGCGCCAGCCATTGCGATTTCCGCTATGCGCGGCCTGTGGATGCGGACAGCGGATCTTGACCAGAAGGCGGCGATGGCGGCTGGTCAGAAGGAAGGCCAGGGCTCTGCCGCGTAGGCATTGAGACGAGGCAAGGCCAAAGCGCCGTGGCCCGTCAGCCCTACCCGCCGAAGCCTCGGCCCCTTTCGTTGCGGGGCACCCCCCAAGGATCGCCGGGTCCAGGGACCGCCGGTCCCTGGCGGGG
>DAICZL010000635.1 GCA_027311165.1 bacterium | reverse complement strand
GCGCCGCCTCGATCACCGCGACCCCGGCCAGGACGCCGGGGGTGGCGGACCGGCCGGAGGCGGCGGACGTGTCTGGTGTCTCGGGGGCGGGCATGACCAGGGATTAGGCGCGCCTCCTTCGTCACTCAAGCCCGGTTCACGACAGACTCACGCTGGCCGGGCGGGTCATCCACAATTCTGTGGATAACTCTGTGGGCGGAACCTCGTCCGTGCCAGTCATTGCGGCCTTCTTCCTGGCCCCCGAACGGTTTGCCTAATTCCCGTGCACTCCGATCAAGCTATTGATTTCACTGCAAATTAGCAAAAGCGGCTCGTCATCGAATTAACATAAACGGGCATCTGCCTGTAGTTGCTGGACTCGCCCCCGGAAGGGTGGACAACTCCAGCCCCGGCACAACGAGTCCGTGAAAAGTCAATCCCTGTCGGTCCTGCCTGCTCACGAAGCCGCTGGAATTTTCCGTGTGTGGCGTCCCTGCCGATCCCGATCAATCGCGTTGCATCGGGGCTGCCGCCGAGCCTAACCTTCTGGCAAACACGGCGGACAGACCTGCCGCAAGGGGAGGGCTACGTCATGGCGCAGCCTGGCCGCGTGTCGCGGCGCACCACGCTTTGCCTCGGTGCGGCCGTGTCCTGCCTGCCGCTTTTTCATATCCGTACCGCCGGCGCCGCCGGCAGGCTGTCGGTAGGGTTCTGGGACCATTGGGTGCCGGGCGCGAACGCGGTGATGCAGCGCCTGGTCGACCGCTGGGCGGCGGCGAACAAGGTGGACGTGCGGGTCGATTTCATCACCTCCGTCGGATCCAAGAACCTGCTGACCATCGCAGCCGAGGCCGAGGCACGCACCGGCCACGATATCCAGGCCTTCCCGACCTGGGAGGTGCAGGACCATGCCGAGCATCTCGCGCCGATGGATGACGTGGTCGGCCGGCTGGTCTCAGCCCATGGCAGGATGGCGCCGCTGATCGACTATCTGGCCAAGGTCGATGGCAGCTACCGGGCGGTGCCGGCGATCTCCGGCAGCCAGTACAAGCCGGCCTGCGCGCGCATCGACATCTTCCGCGACCATGCCGGGATGGACCTGCAGGCGGTGTTCCCCGCCGCCGCCGAGATGGGCCCGGGCTACGATTCCTGGACCTGGGAGGCGTTCCTCAAGGCTGCCGGGCAGTGTTTCAAAGCCGGCGCGCCGTTCGGCCTGCCGATGGGTCAGACCAGCGATGCGGTGGACTGGGTGGGCGCGCTGTTCAACGGCTTCGGCGCCGAACTCGTCAATGCCGCTGGCGATGTCACGGTGCGTTCGGACGCGGTGCGTCAGGTGCTGGACTACGCGAAGCGGCTGATGCCGCTGCTGCCGCCCGATGTGTACAGCTGGGACGACGCTTCCAACAACCGGGCGCTGATCTCCGGCAAGAGCGCGCTGATCTTCAACCCCCCCTCGGCCTGGGCGGTGGCGGTGCGCGACAACCCCACGGTGGGCGCGCAATGCTGGACTCATCCGCCGCCGGCGGGGCCGAAGGGCCGCTTCACGCCGTTCCTGCCCTATTTCTGGGGGGTCTGGAATTTCAGCGCCAACCAGGAAGCGGCGAAGGACCTGATCGAATTCCTCTCGCAGCGCGCGCAGGCCGAAGCGCTGTGCACCGCGTCACACGGTTACGACATTCCGGCCTTCGCCGGCATGCTGGATTTCCCGGTCTGGGCCGAGGAGGGCCCGCCCAAGGGCACGCTCTACAACTACCCGGTGCGCCCGCAGCACCACGCCGCGGCATCCATCGCCGCCTGGCCGGCGCCGCCCGACCTCGCGGTTCAGATCTATAACCAGGCGACCATGACCAAGATGATCGCCCGGGTGGCGCAGAGCGGCGAGACGATCGAGCGCACCATCGCCTGGGCCGAGGCCGAACTTTCCGGATTCCGCCGCTGACCGGCGTGGAAGAACGCCGGGTCGCCGAGACACTCCGCGCCGCCGGGGCGGTGGCGGCTTCGTCCGCGCCGTGGTCCCGCATGAGCCCGCGCGGCGGCGGGTTGCGGCGGTTCGCCCGCCGGCGCTCCTCGGTGGCGGTGCTGCTGTGCCTGCCGCTGCTGGCACTGATCGGCGGGCTGGTCCTGTATCCGGCGCTGTACGCGGTGTGGCTGGCGATGCTCAACAAGCACATGACGCGCTTCGTCGGGCTCGGCAATTTCCTCTTCCTGCTGCACCGCCCGGCGTTTCAGGCGGTGATCCTGCAAAGCGTGATCTTCGCGGTCTCGGCGGTGGTCTTCAAGGCGCTGATCGGCTTCCTGCTGGCGCATCTGCTGCACGCCGTGCCCGGGCGCAGCCAGCGGGTCTGGCGCGGCCTGCTGCTGCTGCCGTGGGTGATCCCGCTGGCGATGTCCACGCTGGGCTGGTGGTGGCTGTTCGACCCGTCCTATTCGGCGTTCAACTGGGTGCTGAACGTGTTCGGCGTGCCGTCCGTGCCGGGGCTGGGCGCCACCTGGTGGGCGCGGTTCTCGGTGATCCTGGTGAATGTCTGGTACGGCGCGCCGTTCTTCATGATCATGTATCTGGCGGCGCTGAAATCGGTGCCCGAGCAGCTCTACGAGGCCGCCGCGATCGACGGCGCCGGCGCCTGGGCCCGGCTGCGCTACATCACCCTGCCGATGATGCGCAACATCCTGTCGATCACCATCCTGTTCAGCCTGATCGTGACCTTCGCCAATTTCGACATCGTGCGCATCCTCACCGCCGGCGGTCCGCAGGACCAGACGCATATCTTCGCCACCTACGCCTTCGTCGCCGGCATCCAGTCGGGCGACATTCCGCTCGGCGCCGCGATCAGCCTGTTCATGCTGCCGATCCTGGCCCTCGGCGCGGTGTTCGTGCTGCGCGGGATCACCCGGCGCAGCGCCGAGCAGGCCGGATGAGCAGCCGCCCCAGCCTGCGCAGCGAGCGGCGCTGGGCACTGTGGGGCAGCTATGCCGCGCTGGCTCTGTTCGCGGTGTTCTTCCTGACCCCGCCGGTCTACATGCTGATCACCAGCCTGAAGACCTCGGCCGAGATCGGCGGACAGGCCGGCAGTCCCTGGGTGGTGCGCCATCCGACGCTGCAGAATTATCTCGACCTGATCGGCAACCCGCATTTCCGGGTGTTCTTCTTCAACTCGCTGAAGGTCACGCTGTGCGTGGTCGCGGTGTCGATGGCGATCTCGGTGCTGGCGGCGTTCAGCCTGGCGCGGATGAAATTCTGGGGCAGCGGCGTGCTGGCGGCCGGCGTGTTTCTGACCTACCTGGTGCCCGACAGCCTGCTGTTCATCCCGCTGTTCCAGATCATCGGCAAGCTCGGTCTCACCAACAATGTCTGGTGCCTGGTGCTGCTGTTCCCCACCCTCGCGGTGCCGTTCTGCACCTGGATCATGATCGGCTATTTTGCCTCGATCCCCAAGGAACTGGACGAGGCGGCGCTGATCGACGGCGCGTCCTGGATGCAGCTGCTGTTCCGCATCTTCATTCCCGTGGCGCTGCCCGGCATCATCGCCGCCACCATCTTCGCCTTCACCATCAGCTGGGGCACGCTGCTCTATCCGCTGGCCTATCTCTACAGCTCCGACCAGATGGTGCTGACGGTGGGCATCCTGACCGAGCTGATCCGTGGCGACGTGTTCGAATGGGGGCGGATCATGGCGGGCTCCCTGCTCGCCGCGATGCCTCCGGTGCTGATCTACGTGTTCCTGATGGACTACTACATCGCCGGCCTGACCGCCGGGGCGACGAAGGGCTGAACGCATGGCCGAAGTGTCGATCCGCAAGGCGGTGAAGTCCTACGAGGCCGGGGTGCAGGCGGTGAAGAGCATCGACCTCGAGATCGCCGACCGGGAATTCGTGGTGCTGGTGGTACCGTCGGGCTGCGGCAAATCCACCACGCTGCGCATGGTCGCGGGACTGGAGGACATCACCGGCGGGGAGATCTGGATCGGCGGGGACCTGGTCAACGACATCCCCCCGCGTGACCGCGACATCGCCATGGTGTTCCAGAACTACGCGCTGTATCCGCATATGAGCGTGTTCGACAACATGGCTTTCGGCCTCAAGCTGCGGCGCTTCCCGCGCGAGGAGATCCGCAAGCGGGTGGACGAGGCGGCGCGCATCCTCGACATCACCGCCCTGCTCGGGCGCAAGCCACGGGCGCTGTCGGGCGGGCAGCGCCAGCGCGTGGCGATGGGCCGCGCCATCGTGCGCCACCCCAAGGTGTTCCTGTTCGACGAGCCGCTGTCCAATCTCGATGCGCAGCTGCGGGTGCAGATGCGCACCGAGATCAAGAAGGTGCACCAGAGCGTACGCACCACCACGGTGTACGTCACTCACGACCAGGTGGAGGCGATGACGCTGGCCGATCGGGTGGTGGTGATGAACCAGGGCCGGATCGAGCAGGTGGGGCCGCCTCAGATGCTGTATCATCACCCGGCCACACGTTTCGTCGCCGGCTTCATCGGCAGCCCGGCGATGAATTTCCTGCCCTGCCGGCTGGAACGGATGGGCGCCTGCCTCGGCGTGCGCCTGTCGGAGACGGTGCTGCTGGCGGTCCCGGCCTCGCGCACCGCCCGCTACGAACCCTGTCTGGGCCGGCCGATGGTGCTGGGCTTGCGGCCGGAACACCTGACGGATCCGCGCGAGCCGGCGCGGCCGGATGCCGCGCGGCTGGACGTGGCCGTGGACGTGGTGGAGCCGATGGGAATGGAAACGCTGGTGCATTTCGTCATCGGCGCCACGCCCGCCTGCGCCCGGGTCGATCCGGCCACGCCGGCCGTGCCGGGGGGGGTGCTCGCGTTGCACGCCGATATGGGACAGATGCATCTGATCGAGGACGCTGCGGGGAGCGTCGTGTAGGCGGGGCCGAAGGGCTCCGTTCTGTGGGAGCAAGCTGGTTCCGTGGCCCCGGCCCCTTCCGATGGGGTCGGGCACTGGATCGATGCCGTCGGGCTTGGGATGAACATGTCGGACCTGATCATGATGCCGCACCCATCGGATCGATGCGTGGGAAACGCGCCATGACGGACGCCGCCGGGCCGCTCGATGCGGCGGTGTTGCCGCATGGCGTCCGCGCGCGCTTCGTCGCCACCCAGACCGGCCTCGTCATGCATGTGCTGGAGGCCGGCTTCGAAGACCGGGGCCGGCCCTGCCTGCTGCTGCTGCATGGATTTCCCGAACTCGCCTATTCCTGGCGCAAGGTGATGCTGCCGCTGGCGGCGGCGGGTTTTCACGTAGTCGCGCCGGACCAGCGAGGCTATGGCCGCACCACCGGCTGGGATGGCGCCTATGACGGCGACCTCGGCGCCTTCACCCTGCGCGCCATCGCGGGAGACGCCATGGCGCTGGTCCGCGCCCTCGGCTACGACAGGGCCGCGGTGGTCGGGCATGATTTCGGCGCGCCGGTCGCCGCCTGCTGCGCGCTGGCCTGGCCCGAAATGGTCCGGACCGTGGTGATGATGAGCGCGCCTTTCGCCGGAACGCCCTCCCACGAAGATGGCGCGGCGCAGAGCAAGGCCGCCTCCCCCGTCCTGGCCATCGACGACGCGCTGGCCAGGCTCGCCCGCCCGCGCAAGCACTACCAGGCGTATTATTCGACGCGCGCCGCCGATGACGACATGCTCCACTGCAAACAGGGCCTCCACGCCTTCCTGCGCGCCTATTATCATGTCAAGAGCGCGGATTGGCCCGACAACCAGCCATTCCCGCTGCGCTCATGGACCGCGGACCAGCTGGCGCTGATGCCGACCTATTACGTCATGGACCGGCATGAGGACATGGCGGAGACGGTCGCGCATCAGATGCCTTCGGCGTCGCAGATCGCCGGATGCCGGTGGCTACCGGACCACGAACTGAGCGTCTACAGTCGGGAATTCGGCCGGACGGGATTTCAGGGCGCGCTGCAGTGGTACCGATGCGGGACGAACGGGATGAGCGCGGCCGGGCTGCGGTCCCTCTCTCGTCGGACGATCGACATGCCGTCCTGGTTCATCGCCGGCCGGAGCGACTGGGGCATCTATCAGGTCCCTGGCAGTTTCGAGACGATGCGGACGCAGGCCTGCACGCGCATGCTCGGCACCACGCTCATCGAGGGCGCCGGCCACTGGGTGCAGCAGGAACAGCCGGAGCGCGTGAGCGAGGTGCTGATCCGGTTCCTGCAAGACTGAACACGGCGGCTGAGCAAGAACGAAAGCGGGTCCAGGGAGCGCGGCTCCCTGGCTGGTCGAGGGCGGAGCCCTCGCCTTCCTTGAAAGGGCATGAGCATGGACCACCCCCAGACCACCACCATCCCGGTAGAGACGCTCGAACGTTTCATCACCGCGATCTTCGCCGCTGCCGGCTGTGGCGCGGAGGAGGCCGCGCGGATCACCTCGCATCTGCTCTCGGCCAACCTGACCGGCCATGACAGCCACGGCGTGATCCGCGTGCCCCGCTACGTGTTCTGGATGGGCGAGGGCTTCGTGCGTGCCGGCCAGCAGATCAGCGTGATCTCCGACACGCCGACCCATGCGCTGGTGGACGGCAATCTGGGCTTCGGCCAGAGCATCGGCGAGCAGGCGGTCGATCTCGGCATCGCCAAGGCGAAGGCCGCCGGCCTGTCGGTGATCGCGCTGCGCAATTCCGGCCATCTGGGGCGGATCGGCGACTGGGGCGAGCGGGCGGGCGAGGCCGGGCTGCTGTCGATCCATTTCGTCAACGTCGCCGGCGGCGAGCTGGTCGCCCCGTTCGGCGGCACCAGCCGGCGCTTCTCGACCAACCCGATCTGCATCGCCGCCCCCGCCGAGGGCGGGCTGCTGCTGCTGGATTTCGCGACCTCTCTGGTCGCCGAGGGCAAGGTGCTGGTGGCGTCGAACGGCGGCAAGCCAGTGCCGCATGGCGCGCTGATCGACCCCGACGGCACGCTGACGTCCGACCCCCGCACGCTGTACGGCCCGATCGAAGGCACCCATGTGCGCGATGCCGCGCAAGGCGCCGGCGCGCTGCGGGCCTTCGGCGAGCACAAGGGATCGGGGCTGGCCTTCATGTGCGAGATCCTGGCCGGCTGCCTGTCGGGCGGGCCGACCTCGGGGCCGATTCCCGGCGGCAAGCGTCGTGGCATCGCCAATGCCATGCTGTCGATCTATCTCTCCCCGGGTGCCTTCGGCCAGGAAGGCTTCGCCCAGGCCGCGCGGGACTACGCCGCCTATGTCCGTGACGCCCATCCGGCGACCCCGGGCGGAGAGGTGCTGGTGCCCGGCGAGCCGGAACGGCGGATGCGCGAGGCGCGGCTGGCGGGGGGGATTCCGCTGCAGGCGGAGACCTGGGCGGCGATCCTGGAGACCGGCCAGAAATTCGGCCTGAGTGCGCCGACCTCCTGAGTGGATCGTGATGAGCCGTGACACTGATGCCGACTGGCGGCTGATCGCCGAGACCGATCCGTACTGGGGCGTGCTGACCCAGGAGCGCTACCGGATGGACCGGATCGACCCGGGGGCGCTGGATGGGTTCTACGCCACCGGCATGGCGGACATCGCCGAGGTGGTGCGCCGGCTGGGCGAGGGGATTGCCCCGTTCCGCCCGGCCAGGGCGCTGGATTTCGGCTGCGGGGTCGGGCGCCTGACGCTGGCGATGGCCGCCCATGCGGGGCAGGTGACCGGGCTCGACGTCTCGCCCGGCATGCTGGTCCGCGCGCGGGAGGCGGCGCGGGGGCGCGGCGTCACCACGGTGCGGTTCGCCGAGACGCTGGAACCCGATGCCGGGTTCGACTGGATCAACGCCTATATCGTGTTCCAGCACATCCCGCCGGTGCGCGGCTACGCCATCCTGGCCAGCCTGTTCGACCGGCTGGCGGTGGGCGGGGCGGTGTCACTGCAGGTCTTGCTGTTCCGCGACCGGGCCTTCGTCGCGCAGGCGGCCAGGTTCGGCGCGCTGTGGCGTTTCGATGGCGAGAACGCGCAGATCCTCGCCGCCGAAGATCGCGATGCCACCGGCACGATCAACATGTACGACTATGACCTGAACCGCGTGCTGGCGCTGATGGCGTCCCGCGATATCGAGCCATTCGGGATCTCCCCCACCAATCACGACGGTTTTCATGGCGTCTGGCTGTTCGCGCGCCGGGCTCCCGGCCGGCGGATGCTCGCGCCCGACAGCGTGCTCGGCCCCGTGGAAGGCGGCGGGTTCGCCCGTCTGCTCGGCGCCGGCTGGTCGGTTGCCGAGGACTGGGGTTGCTGGACCGAAGGGCAGGAGGCGGTGATCGAGCTGCAGATCGACCCCGCCCTGCGCGCGAGCCACGTGCTGCGCCTGGAGGGTCAGGCCTTCCTGGTCCCCCAGCAGCATGAGCAACTGGCGGTGGTGGCGCAGGTGAACGCGAGCCCGGCGCTGAGCCATGTCTTCACCCTCGAGGCGCGCGAGGCGGTACTCGATTTGCCGCTCGATGCCGCCGATCCGGCCGGGCTGGTGCGGGTGCAGCTCGCGATCAACCTGCCGGCCTCGCCGCAGGAATGCGGCCTGGGCGGGGATCAGCGGCAACTGGGGTTCGGGCTGCGGCGGCTGGCCCTGGTGCCGCGCCGGATCGCCGCCGGCTGAGCCTGGGGCAACCTTACGAACGGCCATCGCATTACGGTTGCATGGCGATGGACGAAGCGGCCCGATCTGTGCTTCCTGCTCCGCAGTCGCGGAACGCCTGATCCATGCCCGTTGTCGACCATGTGCGTAACGCCGTGCTGGCCCTGCTGCTCTCCTGGGCGATCTGGCCAGGGCCGGCCGAGGCCTTGCCGCATAGTGTGGAACTCGATCCGGCCCGGACCGCGATCGGCTTCCGGGCCTTCGCATTTGGCTGGATCCCGGTTGATGGCCGGTTCCAGCATTTCCACGGAACCGTGGACTGGGACCCTGATCATCCCGGCCAATGCACCATCACCGTCGCGGTCGATGTCAGGAGCCTGGTGCTGGTCGATGCGCGCACCCGGGACTTCATCCTGTCGCGGGATTTCCTGGACGCGGCGGACTGGCCGGTCCTGACCTATCACGGGCTGTGTCATCCGCAGGGTGTGGCCGGACGACTGACCCTGCATGGCCGTACCGGCGAGGTGCGGCTGGTGGTGACCCGCAATGGTGGCCGGGTGCGGGCGGAGACCGTGCTGGACCGCACCGATTGGGGCATGACCGCCTATCCGATGCTGGTCGGCCATGCGATCGAGATCGAGGTGTCGGCCGATCTGCCGGAGTGAGGCCGGCTGGCTTTGACTGCGGTTGTCTCGAACAACGGCCGAAGCCTCCCGCCCGCCGAGCGAGGCGGGCGCCTGTCGGCCGGGCGGGAAACGGCCGCGGGCGCGCCAGGCAGATGCCGGGCGCTGGTCTCGCGCATCGGCGCACAGGCGGCGCGCCGCCAGCGAGGGCGATCGCACCCTCCCTGTCGGCTGCGATCCGCGGGCGGCGAACGGCGGCATTTGGCCGCGTCTGCCCCGCCGCCTATCCTGCGGCCATGAGCCCCGTCCATGTTCTCGAACTCGTGCTGATGCTGCTGGCGGTCGCGCTTGCGCTCGCTCTGGCCGCCCGCGCGCTCAGGATCCCGCCGGCGGCGGCCTATGTGCTGGGCGGTATGGCGCTGGCGGTCACTCCGGGCGCGCCGGCGGTCGATCTCGATCCCGACCTGGTGATGGCGCTGTTCCTGCCGCCGCTGCTGCAGTCCAGCGCGTTCTTCACCGTCTGGCGGGACTTTCGCGCCAATCTGCGGCCGATCCTGCTGCTCGCGGTGGGCTGTGTCGGGTTCACCACCCTGGTCGCGGGGGCGGTGCTGAAGCTGCTGGTGCCGGCATTGCCCTGGGCCGCCTGCTTCGCCTTCGGCGCCATCGTCTCGCCGCCCGACGCGGTCAGCGCCTCCGCGGTGCTCGAGCGTCTGCATCTGCCGCGTCGGCTGGTCTCGGTGCTGGAAGGCGAAAGCCTGGTCAACGACGCCTCCGGCCTGGTGCTGTTCCGCTTCGCCGTTGCGGCGGTCCTGACCGGCGGCTTCAACGCCTGGGAGGCGGCGGGCAGCTTCGCGGTGGTGGGCCTGGGCGGGATCGCGCTCGGCTATCTGTTCGGCCGCGCCGTGGTCTGGTCGATGCCCCGGCTGGGCGATACCAGGCTGGAGATCGTCGCCAGCTTCCTGAGCGCCTGGGCCAGCTATCTGGCAGCCGAGGCGCTCGGTGTATCCGGGGTGCTGGCCACGGTGACCTGCGGGCTGCTCATGGGCTGGTACCAGCACGCGGCGCTGAGCGCGCGTACGCGGATGGAGGCTCAGGCCACCTGGGGGTCGGTGGTGTTCGTGCTGGAAGCGCTGGTGTTCATCCTGATCGGCCTGTCGCTGCGCGGCGTGCTCCTGCGGGTGAGCGACCACCGGCTGCTGCTGACCTGGCTGCCACTCGGGGCGGTGCTGTCGGTGGTGGTGATGCTGGCACGCATGGTCTGGGTCTTTCCGGCGACCTACCTGCCGCACCTGCTGCTGCCCGGGTTGCGCGCGCGTGAGCCCATTCCGCCGGTCGCGATGCTTTTGGTCGTCGGCTGGTCGGGCATGCGCGGGGTGGTCAGCCTGGCCGCGGCGCTGGCGCTGCCAGGGTCGTTTCCTGGCCGCGATCTGATCCTGGTGCTGACCTTCTGCGTGATCCTGGCGACGGTGCTGGTGCAGGGCACGACACTCGGGCCGATGGTGCGCGCGCTCGGGCTGGATGCGGCGGGCGGGCATCAAAGAAAGGGCCCTGCCACCGCGCCACAGGAAGCGCCGGCGCGCGCGGCGGTCGATGCGGCGATGCTGGCGCTGATCGAAACCCGTGCGACCGACCCGCTGGAAGGCGCCATCGCCCAGGATCTGTTGGCGGAATATCGCAACCGTGCCGGCTGGTCCACCCGCGCCCATCGCAGCGGCGGGGCGGCGAATGCCGAACACATGGCGCGCCGGGTCCTGCGGCTGGATGCGATCAGAGCCGGCCGGGCCAGGTTGCTGGACCTCCACCGCGACGGCAGCATCCATGACGAGGTGCTCATGACGCTCGAGCGGGAACTCGATCTCGAGGAATTGCGCCTGCTGGACCGCCAGCGTTGAGGGCTCCGGGGGGAGGGGGGCGTTCCGCATGTGCCTGATCCCTGGCGGAAGCCGGCAGCACCGGCTTTGCCAGCGCCGTGCGCTCTGGCACCCTGATCCCTCACAGGCGGAAATGAACAGCGATGCATGATCTGATGCTGCAGGGCGGCCGCGTGATCGACCCCGCCCAGGGGTTGGATGCGGTCATGGACGTGGCCTTCACCGCCGGCCGGGTCGCGGCGCTGGGCGCGGGACTCGGTCCGGCGAAACAGATTCGCGACGTCACTGGGCGCATCGTGGTGCCTGGCCTGATCGACCTGCACACCCATGTCTATTGGGGCGGCACCTCGCTCGGCGTCGATCCGGACGCCTATGCCCGCGCCAGCGGCATCACCACGCTGGTCGATGCGGGCTCGGCCGGGCCCGGCAACATCGCCGGCTTCCGCCGCCACGTGATCGAGCCGGCCGAGGTGCGCATCCTGCCCTTCCTGCATATCGCCTTCCCGGGGATCTTCGCCTTCCACAAGGACCTGAACGTGGGCGAAAGCGAGGATCTGCGGCTGCTCAGTCCCAAATTATGCCTGGAGGCCGCGCGCGAACACGCCGATCTGGTGGTGGGCATCAAGGTCCGGGTCGGGCGCCATGCCTCCGGCGATTCGGGCATCGCGCCGCTGGACATGGCGCTGGAGGTCGCCGAGCATGCCGGTCTGCCGGTGATGGCGCATCTGGACCAGCCGCCGCCCTATCGCACCCAGGTGATGCCGCGGCTGCGCGCCGGCGATATCCTCACCCATTGCTACCGGCCCTTCCCCAACAGCCCGGGCGGGCCGGGCGGCCGGATCCACGACGACGTCATGGCGGCCCGCGCCCGCGGCGTGGTGTTCGATATCGGCCATGGCCGCGGCTCGTTCGGCTTCGAGACGGCGATGGCGATGCTGAAGCACGGCTTCCCGCCCGACGTCATCTCCTCGGATGTCCACGCGATCTCGATCAACGGGCCGGCCTACGACCTGCTGGTGACGATGTCGAAATTTCTCGCCCTCGGCGTCGCGCTGCCGGACGTGATCGGCGGGGCGACCGCCAATGCCGCGCGCGCCATCGGCAAGACCGATCGCGGGTCGCTCGCGCCGGGTCTGCTCGGCGATGCCACGGTGCTCGACATCGAGACCGGCGATTTCGCGTTCGAGGACGTGCTGGGAGAGTTCCTGGCCGGCACGCAGCGCCTCGTCTGCCGCGGCATCGTGCTGGACGGGCGGTGGTGGCATGGCTGATCCGCCCAGGCCGCGCCCGGCGCGGCCGCAGGATGGCCTGGCCTGGGTCACCGGCGCTTCCGCCGGCATCGGCTGGGCGGTGGTGCTGCGCCTGCTCGCCGATGGCTGGACCGTTTTGGCCACTTCCCGCCGCCCCCAGCCGCTCGCCGAACTGGCGGGAGCACATCCCGGCCGCGTGGTGGTGGCGCCCGGCGATGTGACGGATCAGGCGGCGATGGAAGCGGCGGTCGCGGCGGCAGGCCGGCCGGTCGCGCTGGCGATCCTGAATGCCGGCACGTTCCTGCCGATGTCCGCGCAGGATTTCGACCTCGCCGCCTTCCGCACCCAGATCGAGGTGAACCTGATGGGCACCGCCACGACACTCGCCGCGGTGCTGCCGGGGATGCTGGCGCGGCGGGCGGGGCAGATCGCCATCGTGTCCTCGGTCGCCGGCTATCGCGGCCTGCCTACCGGCATCGGCTACGGCACCAGCAAGGCGGGGCTGATCAACCTGGCGGAGTCGCTGAAATTCGACCTCGACCGTGCCGGCGTGATGACCAACCTGATCAATCCCGGCTTCGTGCGCACGCCGTTGACCGACAAGAACGATTTTCCGATGCCGTTCCTGATCGAGGCCGACATGGCGGCCGACCGGATCGTGCGCGGGCTGGCCGCGGGGCGGTTCGAGATCACTTTTCCAAGGCGCTTCACCTGGTGGCTGAAGCTGCTGCGGATCCTGCCCTACGCTGCGTTCTTTCCGCTGGTGGCGCGGGCGACCGGCGCCGCGGCGCGGCGCTGACCCGCCGGGCGAACGTCATCGGCGCGAGGAGAAGGCAAGGCGAGGGCCCCGCCCCAGGGC